>NZ_JBQYLP010000011.1:0-43659 GCF_052683555.1 Burkholderia sp. BC1 | reverse complement strand
GATCCGCAGGTCCGCAGTTCGGCACGTCGGCAGATCCGCAGGTCCGCAGGTCCGCAGCTCGGCACGTCGGCAGATAGACAGATCGACAGCTCGACGGGTTGGCGGTCGGTCCGCAGATCGGCACGTCGGCACGTCGACGGGTCGGCACGTCCGGCACACCGGCCCTGCGCCGCCACGGCGTCGGCCCCCGAGGTCACGTCCGACGTGACCCGTCCGTCGTCCTACGCCGCCCCGCGCACCGCATACAAGCGCCGCACGCGAACCCGATCAATCACGGAGAGCAATTCGATGGAGCAACACATCAACGGAAAAGTCGTCGCGATTACCGGCGGCTTCGGCCATCTCGGCGTCGCGACGGCGGCATGGCTCGGTGCGCGCGGCGCCCGCGTCGCGCTGATCGGCCGCGGCGCCGCGCCCGACGCGAACGCGCGGCCCGACGTGCCGGCCACCGCGCTGCGGCTCGGCGGCATCGATCTCGTCGATCCGCAGGCCGCCGTGCACGCGCTCGATGCCGTGCATCGCCAGTTCGGCGGGGTCGACGCGCTGCTCAACATCGCGGGCGCATTCGTGTGGCAAACGATCGCGGACGGCGATGTCGATACCTGGGACCGTATGTACGCGCTGAACGTGAAAACGGCGCTGAATGCGTCGAAGGCCGCGCTGCCGTATCTGCTGCAGAGCGCGGCCGGCCGGATCGTCAATATCGGCGCCGGCGCGGCATCGAAGGCGGGCACCGGCATGGGCGCCTATGCGGCCGCGAAGGCGGGCGTCGCCCGGCTCACCGAGGCGCTGGCCGCCGAGCTGCTCGATCGCGGCATCACGGTGAACGCGGTCTTGCCGAGCATCATCGACACGCCGTCGAATCGCGCCGACATGCCCGACGCCGATTTCACGCGCTGGGTGCAACCGCAGCAGATCGCGGCGACGATCGGATTCCTGCTGTCGCCGGAAGCGCAGGCGATCTCGGGCGCCTCGATTCCGGTCAGCGGGCGCGTCCTGTAACGATTGCGCGTGCGGCGGCACGCCGGTGCGCGCCGCCCGCGCGGCACCTCATTCCTGGATCAGGAAGCGATCGCGATTCTTCACGTCCTTGATCCAGCCGGGCGCACGGCCGCGCCCGGTCCATGTTTCTCCCGTCTTCGGGTTGCGGTACTTCGGTGCGGACGGCGTGGCGGCCTTGCTTCTGCCGGCGCGCTGCCGTCCGAAAATCTGTTCCGACGTAATGCCGTACTCGGCGACCTTTTCGCGGATCTCCGCGATCACGGCTTCCATTTCCGCAATGCGCGCGGCTTCCGCTTCTTTTTGCAATTTTGCAAGCTGCTCCTTCAGGTCCCTGTAATTTTTCGTCGGCATAGAGTCATCTCCATTGTTGTCGGCCGCGTCGATTCGCGGCGCGCAAATTATGCCATCCATTGCGGTCGCCAGAATCGATGAATTCCCGTGTCGGCCGATTGTCAGCATCAATTGCATGCGACGCGAGATGTCTGCATAAACCGTGCAAGGTTTGCGAGCGATCGAAAAACGTCCGTATCTTCTGCAAAAAGGCCGTGAACCGGCGCCGCAGCAAGGAAAACCGTTGCGCACGCATTGCAAGCGCATATCGATTTTTTGTATGGATTACAACGCGCTCAATTGCCTGCAGCGGCTATTCGCCAATGCGGATTTTTAACGTTCGTTGCGCGAAGTATCGAAATAAGCCGGCATAGGCGGCCAATTCGCCAGCGGCGCGGGGCAGCACGCTTCGGACGAGAATGGTCGCCAATAAATCGGAAGATTTTTCCAGTGCGAAGTCATTGGGGATGCGGGAACAGCGCGATGCGCGGCAATCGTGCCGACGGCAATCGACGCCGACGGCGCCGCGCGTCGCTCGCCACGCGCTTATACTTGTCTTTTCCCGCCATTCGAGTCGCACCTTGTCAAACGCTGTCTCTCCGGATTCGTCGAGCGACGATCCGCGTCCCACGCCGCCGCGCCAGCCCGAACTCGAAGAGTGCTGCAACAGCGGTTGTTCGCCGTGCATCTTCGACCTGTACTACGAGGCGATGGACGAATATCGCGCCGCGCTCGCCGCATGGGAAGCGCGGCACGCGAAACCCGAATCGCATCGTTGACGCATCGGCCGCGCCAGTCGCGCACCTACGCGGCCGCGGCATGCAGCCGTCGGTGGATCGGCCCGAGCGCGGCCGACAGCACGACGCACACGGCGAGGATCGCGCTCAGCGCAAACATCGACGTGCGGAACCCGCGCACGTAGTCGAGCGGGCCCGGCGCCGCGCCGAGCTGCGCGAAGAACATGCCGCCGAGCGTCGCGGCACCGACGGCCGCACCGATCTGCAGTGCCGCCGTGACCATCCCGGAGGCGACACCCGCGCGCGACGCATCGACTTCAGCGAGCACGATCCGCACGACGGACGGCAGCACGAGACCCTGTCCGATGCCGATCGCCGCGATGCCCGCATAGAAGCCGATTCCCGGCGCACCACTGCCGGCCAGCGCAGCCGCTGCGGCGACGCCTGCCGCGAGCATGGCGAAGCCGAGCGTGAGCACGCGATAGCCGCCGAAGCGTCCGACGAGCCGCGGCATCAGCAGCGGGCTCGACAGAAAGCCGATGCCGAGCGGCAGGATCGCCGCGCCCGACGCGAGCGGCGACCAGTGCAGGCATCCCTGCAGATAGATGCCATAGCTGAGGAAGAACGCGCTCAGCATGTAGAACAGGAACGCAAGCGAGAGACCGAGTGCGACGACGGGATGCCGGAACAGCCGCAAGTCGAGCAGCGGATCGCGGCCGGCGGCGAGTTGCCGCGCTTCGACGGCGAGCAGCGCCGCGAGCACCGGCAGCGCGCCGATCGCGCACGCGACCATCCACGTCGGCCAGCCGGCGTCGCGCCCGTGCGTGAGCGGGTACACGAGCATCAGCAGGAACAGCGACAGCAGCACGGTGCCCGGCACGTCGATGCGCTGGCCGCGCGGCGGCCGGTTTTCCGGGATGAAGCGCCAGCTGCCGAGCAGCGCAAGTATGCCGATCGGCAGATTGACGAGGAAGATCGCGCGCCAGCCGAGCCCGAACGGATGCAGGTCGATCAGCGCGCCGCCGCCGAGCTGGCCGATCACCGCCGCGAGGCCGAACACGAAGCCGTAGAAGCCCATCACGCGCACCTGCTCCTGCGGCGTGAACACGCTGCGGATCGTCGCGAGCACCTGCGGCGCGAGGATCGCCGCGAACAGGCCCTGCAGCACGCGGCCGCCGACCAGCACGGCGCCGCTGTCGGCGAGCCCGCACAGCGTCGAGGCGACGACGAAGCCGGCCATGCCGAGCATGAACATCCGCTTGCGGCCGTACAGATCGCCGAGACGGCCGCCGGTGATCTGCGCGACGGCGTTTGCGCAGGCGTACGCCGACACGACGAGCTGCAGCTCGGCCGGCCGTGCGCCGATGCCGTCGCGGATCGCTGGCAGCGCAAGGTTGACAATGAAGTAGTCGAGCGGCGGCAGGATCGCGCCGACCAGCAGCACGACGAGCGCCCAGCCGTGGCGATTGTGCGGCGTGGCCGCCGGCGCGGCGCCGGCGGGCGCGCAGCGGGCAAGAAGGTTGTCCGTCATTGAGGAAGTCCAGAGAAAAGAGGCCGCAAACGGCCGTCGAGCGGACATTGTGCGCATCGTCGATGAATCGGAAAAGCGGGAAATGGTGGTAGTATCCATCGCGTTATCCGATGGATGGAGGGTTCGATGCGCGGTTTCGATCTGGATCAGCTGCGCACGTTCGCGGCCGTCGCGGACGCCGGCAGCCTGACGGCCGCCGCGCCGCTGCTGCATCTGTCGCAGTCGACGGTCAGCGAGCAGGTGCGCAAGCTCGAGTCGCGGGCGGGCGTGCCGCTGTTCGTGCGCAGCAAGCGCGGCGTCGAGCCGACGCCGGCCGGTGCGCGGCTGCTGCATCACGCGCGGCGCATCGTGGCGCTGAACGAGGCGGCATTCGACGAGTTGCGCGGCCAGGCCATCAAGGGCGAGCTGCGCGTCGCGATCACCGATTACTACCGCACGCATGAAGTCGCGGGCATGCTCGCGCGGCTGCGCGAGTGCTACCCGCAGCTGAGCCTGCACGTGAGCGCGATGAAGAGCGCCGACATCGAGGCCGCGTATGCGAAAGGGCAGATCGATCTCGGGGTCGTGATGCACCTGTCGAGCGGACCGTTTCGGCCCGCATCGGCCGATACGCGCTGGGTGTTGCGGCGCGAGCCGCTGTCGTGGGTGACGTCGCCGGCACTCGCCGAGCAGTTGCCCGAACGGTTGCCGCTCGTGCTGCTGCCGGACGACTGCATGATGCATCAGATCGCGGTGCGCTCACTCGACGAGCAGCGCATCCCGTACGAGCTCGTGCATAGCGCGTCCGGCGTCGCGGGGCTGCAGTCGATGCTCGCGGCGGGGCTCGGCGTCGGCTGCCTGTGCGCGTCGGCGATCGGCGACGGGCTGATGCGGCTCGGCGGCGCGAAGTACCGGCTGCCGGCGCTGCCCGACGCGGTGTTCTCGCTGACGCCGCCGATGCCGGGCGAGCGCGAAACGGTCACGCAGGCGCGCGAGGTGCTGTCGCGGCAGTTGCTGGTGTGACGTCGTGGTCCGCGGTGCGTCCGCTGCGCATTCGCGGCCGGCGCGAACACGCACGAACGACGCGAACGCGAAGCCGTAGCACAGCGATTACAAGCAGGCACCGGAACGTTGCCGCCGCGCTGCACGCTCGCCGGTTCATTGACTGTGCGTTATGCGATCACGAGCTACGGTCGGATCGCGTCAAGACGCCGTCATCGCTCGAGCAAGCCACCAGGGTCAACGCTTTCATGCCGCCGATGAGTCCGAGCGACGTGCGTGGCTGTCGGCCGACGCCGCGCGGCCTCGAAGCCGCCGTCGGACCGGCGAAACAACGCGACGGCGAGTAGCGCGAGGCACTGACCGACCGGATGGAAACGGCGGAACGACGGTTGAGCTTTGACGACTCCTCCGAAGAATCCGTACCCGCGCGCCGCAGCCCCGCATTCGCCGGCGCGCAAGCTCACCGAACGCACAGCGAACACACAACCTACTCGCCCGTCCCTTCGGCATACGCACGCAATCCATTCGCGAGCGCGTCGAACACCGCCCGGCAGCGCGGGCTCGCGCGCAAATCTTCGTGCATGACGACCCACGTTTCGAGCTTCACCGCGGGGCCGTTCGGCAGCACGCGCACGAGCCGGCTGTCGCGTTGCGCGAGCCGGCTCTGGCAGAAGCCGATCCCGTAGCCGGCCCGGATCATCGCGAGCTGCGCGAGATTGCTGTCGGTGCGCAGCGCGAAGGCCTCGCGCGTCCACGACGGCAGCCCGCGCCCGGCCGAGCGGACGAACGGCGTGACCGTATCGAACCCGATCAGCGCGTGATGTGCGAGTGCGTCGAGCGTCGACGGCGTGCCGTAGCGCGTCAGGTAATCGTCGCGCGCATACAGCGCGACTTCGAGTTCGCCGATGCGCCGTGCCACCAGCGCGTCCTGCGACGGCGATGCCATCCGCACCGCGATGTCGGCTTCGCGGTTCAGCACGTCCTGAATGCGGTCGGTCGGCACCAGTTCGAGCACGAGTCCCGGATGCTCGCGTCGCAACTGCGCGAGCAGCGGCGGCAGCACCTCGACCGCGATCACGTCGCTCGCGGAGATCCGTACCGTCCCGCGGACGCCCGCGCCATGGCTCGCCGCCGCGCGCTCGAATGCGGCGGCCGCGCTGCGCAGCGCCTCCGCATGACCGCGCAGCGCAAGCGCCGCGTCGGTCGGCAGCAGGCCGGAAGGCGAGCGCGTGAACAGCGTTTGACCGAACGCGGCTTCGAGCGCCGCGACGTGGCGGCCCGCGGTCGGTTGCGTGATGCCGAGCGCACGCGCGGCAGCGGATAGCGAGCCTTCCGTCAACACGGCATGGAAGGTGCGATAGCGTTCCCAGTTCAGATCGGCGGTCATGCATAAATGTATAGCCGATGGCCGATGTTCGGTAATTCCTTGCTATCCCGCCACGGGCCAGAATGCAAGCCGTCACGATCGAGGAGAACGGCAATGGCGGCAAATACAGGTGCGGCAGGCGGACAGGCGCTCGTGCTCGGCGCGAGCGGGGGAATCGGCGGCGAGGTCGCGCGGCAGTTGCGCGACGCCGGGTGGCAGGTGCGCGCGCTCAAGCGCGGCCTCGAGTCGGAGGCGGCGGAGCGCAACGGTATCGCCTGGATCCGCGGCGACGCGCTCGATCGCGACGCGGTGGTGCGCGCCGCGCGCGGCTGCAGCGTGATCGTCCATGCGGTGAACCCGCCCGGTTACCGGAACTGGGCGGAACAGGTGCTGCCGATGATCGACAACACGATCGCGGCGGCGACGGCGGCGCGCGCGACGGTCGTATTGCCGGGCACGATCTACAACTTCGGGCCCGACGCCTTTCCGCTGTTGCGCGAGGACGCGCCGCAGCGGCCCGTCACGCGCAAGGGCGCGATCCGCGTCGAGCTGGAGCGGCGGCTGGAGGACGCGAGCGCGCGCGGCGTGCGGACGATCGTCGTGCGGGCCGGCGATTTCTTCGGCGCGCATGCGGGCAACAACTGGTTCGGCCAGGCGCTCGTGAAGGCCGGGCAGCCGGTGACCGCGATCCGCGTGCCGAACCGGCCCGGAGTCGGCCATCAATGGTCGTACGTACCGGACGTCGCGCGCGCGATGGTCGAGCTGATCGAACGACGCGACACGCTAGAGCCGTTCGCGCGTTTTCATCTCGGCGGCCATTGGGACGCGGACGGCACGCAGCTCGCGCAGGCCGTGCGCCGCGTCGCGCAACGGCACGGGATGCGGCCGGCGGTGCGGCGTTTCCCGTGGTGGCTCGTGTGGGCGGCCGCGCCGTTCATCACGACGCTGCGCGAAATGCTCGAGATGCGCTATCTGTGGCGCGAACCGCTGCGGATGGACAACGCGCGGATCACAGCGGTGCTGGGACGCGAGCCGTTGACGCCGCTCGACACGGCGGTGGAAGCGGCGCTGACCGAGCTCGGTTGTCTGCACACACACGACGCGCGACAACCGCGGAACGCATAACGCAAGCCGGCGTCGCGCCAACCAGTTTCACGGGCGCCGCCCGCCGTCACGCGACAACCGGCAGCACATCGACCGCATAGCGGTGCCGCAGGCTGCGCCCGAGCACCGGATCGTGCAGCTCCATCTCGAACGCGTCGCCGTCGTTCATCGCGGCGATCGCGCCATGGACGGCGATCGTCCCGCCGAACATCGCGCAGCGCGCGGGCATCGTGCCGCGATCGTCGAAACGCTGCCATAGCGTGTCGGGCGCGAGCAATCCGCTGACCGCGCCGTGTTGGTACGCGACACGCTCGCCGCCACGCGGCACGAGCCACGCGCGCATCTCGATGGCATCCCAGTGCGCGGCGACGTCCGCGTAGCGCCACGCGTCGCGGCCGAGCGGCTTCGCGCAGACCTGCTTCGACACGGCCACGCCGTAGGCTTCGACTTCGCGATCGGTGTGATCGGAGCCGACGGTGACGAGCGTGCCGGCCGCGCTGTCGATCAGCACGCATTCGATTTCGCCGCCCGAGCGCGTGCCGAGCACGCCGATCGACGCGGCCTGCGTGAGCAGCGCGGGCGCGACGCGATAGAAGCACGGCGTCGTGGACGGCGGTGCGACGCCGAGCGCCGCGAGTTCGTCGATATGCGCGCGAATCGCGCGTGCGTCGCGGCCGGCCCAGCCGGCGATCACGACGCGTTCGATCTCGACGTCGACGGCGGCCGGCGGCTGGTGTACGGGAATCACGTTGAACGACAGGACTTGCATGGGCAGGTATCCGGATGAAACGCGAGAGAGCGGAACGGCACGCGGCCGCGGTCAGTCGGCGAGCGGCCGGTGCGCGGTTTCGCGCGCGACGACGAGCGCGACGGCCGTCACCGCGAGCGCGGCCGACACATACAGCGACACGGCGGTCGTCGTGCCGGTCTGCCGGAACAGCGCGGCGATCACGAGCGGCGCGAAGCCGCCGCCGACGATGCCGGCGAGTGTGTATGCCAGCGACGAGCCCGCATAGCGCACGCGCGTCGGAAACTGTTCGGTGACGAACGCGCCTTGCGGCCCGTACATCACCGCATGGATCACGAGGCCGATCGCGACGGCCGCGACGATCGCAGCCGGCCGAGCGGAATCGAGCAGCGCGAAGAACGCGAACGCCCATACGATCCCGGCGAACGCGCCGGCCAGATAGACGGGGCGGCGGCCGAAGCGGTCCGACAGCGCGCCGAAGCACGGCACCGCGATCGCGTTGCAGGCGGTGCCGATCATCACCGCCGTCAGCGCGAGCGGCCGCGACAGATGCAGCACGGTGGTCACGTAGGTCAGCGTGAACACGACGATCAGCGCGTACAGCACATCGGAGCCGATCCGCGCGCCGCCGGCGACGAGCAGCCGGCGCCAGTGACACTTCAGCACCTCGGCGACCGGCACGTCGGCCGTCGCGTGCGATTCGGCGAGCTGCTCGAACTGCGGCGTTTCGTCGACGCCGCGCCGCACCCAGAAGCCGAACGCGACGAGCAGCGCGCTGGCCGCGAACGGCAGCCGCCAGCCCCATGCGAGAAAGCCGTCCGGCGTCGTCGACAGCGTGACGAGCGCGATGCAGCCGGTGCCGAGCAGCGTGCCGAACGACGGGCCGACCTGCGTCCACGACGCGGACAGCCCGCGCCGCTTCTGATCGCCGTGCTCGACCGACAGCAGTACGGCGCCGGCCCATTCGCCGCCGAGCGCGACACCCTGCACGAAGCGCAGCGCGACGAGCAGGATCGGGCTCAGGATGCCGGCCGTCGCATAGGTCGGCAGCGCGCCCATCAGCGCGGTCGTCACGCCCATCAGCACGAGCGTGAGCATCAGCACCGCGCGGCGGCCGATCCGGTCGCCGAGATTGCCGAACACGAAGCCGCCGAGCGGACGCGACACGTAGCCGACCGCGTAGGTCGAGAACGCGAGGATCGTACCGGCGAGCGGATCGACGGAAGGAAAGAACAGCCGATTGAAGACGAGCGCGGCGAGCGTGTTGTAGATCGTGAAGTCGTACCACTCGAGCGACGTGCCGATCATGCTCGCGGTCGCGAGTCGGCTGTTGCGGGCGCGGTGCGGCGCGTGGACGGCGGGTTGGGCGAGCGTGCTCATGGTGTCGGGCATGTCGTGACGAACTCGGGGCGGGCGAACGGGAACCGGCGATGTGCGCCGGCCTTCGGTGCTCAGGCGGGCAGTGCGGCGGCCGCTTGCGGGGCAGGCTCGCCGCGCGCGGCAGGCAAGGGCGCAGCCGCGCGCCACAGCAGCTCGAACGTGCGCACCTCGTCGTGGCCCGCGAGCGCCGCCGCGACGCGGCGCGCAGCCGCTGCGTCGCTGCCTTCGATCAGCACGAGCGCATCGGCTGCCGGCCGTGCGGCGGCATCCGCGCCGATCGGCGCCGACAGCTCGGGCGTCGTGCGGAACAGCCGCGCGGCATGCACGCCCGGCTCGCGCAGGGCGGCATCGAAGCGCGCGCGCAGTTGCGCCACGTCGATGCGCTCGGGCGGCAGTACGAACAGCGCGAGATGCGCGCCTTCGCCGTCGCCGGCCTCGATCGTCAGTTCGCCGACGCGTCGTTGCGTGCCGGTCATCCGTTCGAAGTTGGCGAGCGACCACGCGGTCTGCTGCGCGAACGCGCGGCGATATGCGTCGCCGCGGAACACGTCGAGCGTGTGGGTCACATACAGCGCGAGGTATTTGCGCGGGCCGCGATCGGTCGCGCGAAAGCGCCGCGCATGCGTGAAGCCCGGAATCGCGACGCGTTCCTGCATGTGCTCGCGGTCGTACCACGCATTGAAGTCCGCTTCGTGTGCGGGATCGATGTCCGTCCAGACGCAGAGCTGGCCGTGTGGAAGGGAAGGGCGGGTCATCGCGGAGGTCCTCGTGACGGATGAGTCGGAACCCGCAGTGTCCCGAACGCGCGCCGGGCGCGTCCAACAAGAAAACAAATTCGCGGTGAACAGGTTTTCTTATGAGCGGCGCGGCCGGCGTTTCGCGGCGGCCGACGCCGCAGTCGTCGACGGTTCGGCCGCGCGTTGGGTGCGGCCGGCATCTTTTGCTTCTTTCGCGCCTTTGGCCGCCTTGGCGTCTTTCCCGGTTTTCGCGCGCACGTCGGGCGCCTGCGCGCGACGTGCAGCGCCGCGTCGCATCGACGTGCCGGCGGCCGTATCGATCGGCATCGACGGCGTCGCGCGCGCAACCTCGCTCGCGAGTTCGGCGATGCGCGCGGCGAGCGGCAGCCCTTGCGTCCGATACGTCGCAACGAGCGGCAGCGCCGGAAACGCCGGTTCGACGTCGAGCAGTTCGAGCGCGCCTTCCTGCAGTTCGCGTCCGATGATCGCGGGCGGCAACGCGGCGACGCCGAAGCCGTCCGCGACGAGCCGGATCATCGCGGCGACCGACGTGATGCAGTTGATGCTCGCCGGTCGTTCGACGGCCGCGAACAGCCGCTCGATCGTCGCGTGCGGCCCCGAATGGCGCGAGAAGCTGACCGGAAATTCGGCGAGCTGCGCGACGTCGAGCCGTTCGCCGCCGAGCCCGAGGCGCGGGCTCGCGACCCAGCGCACCGGAAACTCGCAGAGTGGCAGGTTCGTGAAGTCGGGGCCGGGCACCGTGTCCGTCTGCAGGATCAGGTCGACGCCGTCGGTGCTGAGCAGCCGCGTCAGGTGCAGCGTCGTGTCGCTCGTGATTTCGACGTCGAGCCGCGGATAGTGCTCGCGCGCCCGCGCGATCAGCGCCGGGAACCAGCTGTGCACGATCGACTCGATCACGCCGATGCGGATCGGGCCCACGTCGCTCGCCGACGGGATCTCGCGCCGCATCTCGTGGTCGAGCCGCACGATCCGCTCCGCGTACGCGAGCATGCGGCGTCCCGCAGGCGTGAGCGTGGCCGAGCGCGTGTTGCGATCGAACAGGCGCACGTCGAACGCCTCTTCGAGCGACGCGATGCGGCTCGACACGGCCGCCTGCGTCGTATGCAGCTTTTCGGCGGTCAGGCGGAAATTTTCGAGCTTCGCGAGCCAGACGAAGGTTTCAAGAAACCGGATGTTCATCGAGTGCCGGACGGGGAGCGGGGCCGCGCGGAGGCGGCGGAATCCGGCCGATGTTAATCGATTTGCGCCGCGTGCAGCACGCGTAGGCCGCCCGTGCGGCGCCCTTCGTGCCGTGCACGGCGTGCGTCGCGTCACCGCGCATCGAACGCGAGCGTCGGCACGTCGACGACGGTGGCGCCGCCGTCCGCGACGAGCGTCGCGCCCGTCACGAAGGAGGCGTCCGGCGACGCAAGAAATGCGCAGACCGCCGCGATCTCGTCGGGGTCCGCCGCGCGCCGCAGCGGCACGTCGGCGCTCACGCGCGCGTAGGCGCGCTCGAGCGTGTCGCCGTGCGCGTCCATCAGCGGCTGCATTTCCGCATCGGCCATCGGCGTGCGGACCCAGCCCGGGCATACGGCGTTCGCGCGCACACCGTGCGGCCCGTAGTCGCGCGCGAGCGAGCGCGTGAGGCCGAGCAGCGCATGCTTGCCGACCGTATAGCCGCATACGCCGGGGCCGGCCGCGAGCGCCGCGATCGACGCCACCAGCACGATGCTGCCGCGTTGCGCGATCAGGTCGGGCAGGCAGGCGCGTGCACTGACGAATGCGGTGTCGAGGTTCGCATGCATGGCGTCGCGCCACTGCGCGTCGCCGGTTTCGTCGGCGCGGCCGACGCCGTGCCCGCCCGCGCACGCGATCAACGCGTCGATGCGGCCGAAGCGCGCGGCGATCGCGGGCACGAAGCGTGCCCAGTCGGCCGTGCCGGCCGCGTCGCCCGCGAGCGCGAGGCCGCCCGTTTCGGCTGCCAGCGCCTCGAGCGGCGCGGGTCGCCGTCCGATCAGCACGACGCGGTCGCCGCCACGCGCGAAACGGCGTGCGCAGGCGGCGCCGATGCCGGTGCCGGCGCCGGTAATGACGATCGTACGGGGGCGTGCAGCGCGCATGTCGTTCTCCGGAAAAGGGTCGTGTCCGCGCACTGTAGGCGCGGCGCGCGCGCGACGGTATCGGCCGAAAGGATGAACGCGCGCGGGGCGGCCGGCCGGCGCGGGGGCCGTGCGTTTTGCAAAGGCTGACGTTGTCCGCGGCCGAATCGCTCTATCCTCGAATTTTTTGAGACAGTCGACGAAAGCCCGGCAAAATAGCGCGGACGGGCCGCGCATCGGTGCGACGGCCGGATCGACAAGAACGGGAGGGGCCGGCAATGAGGCTGGACGACGAAAGAGAGAGCATGAACGTCGAGGATCGCCGTGGTGCGGGCGGCTTCGGTGGCGGACGGGGCGCGACGATCGGCATCGGCACGATCGTGGTCGCGCTGGCCGCGTCGTATTTCTTCGGGATCGACCCGCGCGTCGTGCTCGAGGGCGCGTCGATGCTGCAGGGTCAGCAGACGCAGCAGGCCCCGGCGCAGCGCCAGGGTGCGCCGGCGACCGACCCCGGCGCGGTCTTCACGCGCAAGGTGCTCGGCAACATCGAGCGGACCTGGACGACGATCTTCTCGACGCAGCTGCACGCGCAGTACCAGCCGCCGAAGCTCGTGATGTTCACGAATTCGACGCCGACCGCATGCGGGACCGGCCAGACCGCGATGGGGCCGTTCTATTGCCCGGGCGACCAAAAGGTCTATATCGATCTCGGCTTCTACGACGAGCTGCGCAAGCGGTTCGGCGCCGGCGGCGATTTCGCGCAGGCGTACGTGATCGCGCACGAGGTCGGCCATCACGTGCAGAACCTGCTCGGCATTTCCGAGAAGGTCGACGCCGCGCGCCGGCGCGCGAGCGAGGCGCGCTCGAATGCGCTGTCGGTGCGCATGGAGCTGCAGGCCGACTGTTTCGCGGGCGTCTGGGCGAACAACGCGCAGCGCGCAAACCAGCGGCTGATCGAGCCCGGCGACTTCGAGCAGGGGCTGAAGACGGCGGCCGCGATCGGCGACGATCGGCTGCAGCAGCAGGGACAGGGTTATGTGGTGCCGGAAAGCTTCACGCACGGCACGAGCGAGCAGCGCATGTACTGGCTGCGGCGCGGAATGGAGTCGGGCGAGCTGAGCGCCTGCGATACGTTCGCCGCGAACGCGCACTGACGGACTGAGATCTACTGACTTGCCGCCCGCTGCCCGCTGCCCCGCCGCGTGGCTGCGACGAGGCACGAGGCAGCGGCGCCGCGGGCAGCAGGCGACGGGCAACGGGCACGGTCAGCGGGCACGGTCAGTGGGCAACGGGGAGCGGGCAACGGGCAGCGGGCAGCGGGCAGCGGGCAACGGGCAACGGGCAACGGGCAACGGGCAGTGGGCAGCGGGCAGCGGGCAGCGGGCAACGGGCAACGGGAACGGGCAGCGGGCAACGGACGGCGGGCTGCGGACGGCGGGCTGCGGGCTGCGGGCTGCGGGCAGCGGGCAGCGGGCAGCGGGCAGCGGGCAGCGGGCGGTGAGCGGTGAGCGGTGAGCGGTGAGCGGTGAGCGGTGAGCGGAAGGCGGCAGGCGGCAGGCGGCAGGCGGCAGGCGGCAGGCGGCAGGCGGCAACGGGCCGGTGCACGGCACGCCGCCGATTTGCCGATTTGGGCTCACCGCCGCGCGACGCCGCCATTAGGCTCGGTCGGATTCCCTGACGCTCGCCCGGCTGCGCCGGGCTCGACCATGCCGCTTCCCACCCCTTCCGCCGACCCCGACGCCGCCGACTGGCAACGCGCGCTGCACGCGTGCGTCGACGCCTTCGACGCGTTCGCGAGCCCGTCGGCGATCGTCTTCTACCGGCTCGACGCGAGCGGCGAACCGGCCGATTTCGAGCTGTTCGGGATGCCGGAGTCGATGCACCGCACCTATGTCGCGCGCTACCGGATGCTCGATCCGCTGCATCCGTCGCGCTGCGCGGCCGGCGTGCGCACGGTCGTCACGCTCGCATCGCAGTTGCCCGACGAATGCCGCGACGCGTCCGCGTACTGGACGCGCTTTCTGCGGCGGCACGGCGTCGCCGACGTCGTCGAAATCTGGCTGCGCGACGACGGCCGAACAGTCGGCGCGTTCTCGCTGCTGCGCTTCGACACGCGCGGTGCGGTGCGAGGCGGCGACGGCGCGAGCGCGCGCTTCGCGCCCGGCGAAATCGATGCGCTCGCGCGCCTGCAGCCGCTCGCGGAAGCGGCGCTGAGCCCGTTGCTGCGCACGCGGCGCGGGATTCACCGGATCAAGTGCGAAGCGCGCCTGACCTATCGCGAGGAGCAGATCGCGCGGCTCGTGCGCGACGGCCGCTCGAACAAGGAGATCGCGCGCGATCTCGCGCTCGGCCAGCCGACGATCAAGACGCACCTGATGCGCATGTACCGCAAGCTCGGCGTGTCGAACCGCACGGAACTCGTCGGCGCGCTGTTTCTGTAAGCGCCGCGCGCCGCTTCTCACTGATGTGCGTCGACACCTCGCGACACGCATGAGCATGGCCATTCCGCCGGCCGTGCCGCGCACCGTGCACGCCGCGCTTTTCTTCCTTCCACGCGCTGCCAATTTGCGCTAACTGCCGTCCGACGCGCTCGATACAGTGGTGCGACACCCGCGTGCCGCGGCGCACGCGGTTCCCGCCACGACACTCTTCGAGACGCCCATGAGCACCACGAATTTCGTCGCCGTCAGCGACACCGTGCGCACTTTCCTCGCGCGCGACTTCGGCCTCTTCATCGACGGCGCAATGCAGCGCGCGCACGCGGCCGCGCGGCTCGACGTGTACGACCCTGCCACCGGCGAGCGGCTCGCGACCGTCGCCGATGCCGACGAGCACGACGTCGACCGTGCGGTCGCGAGCGCGAAGCGCGCGTTCGATGCGCGCGTATGGCGCGGGCTGCGCCCGGCCGATCGCGAGCGGATCCTGCTGAAGCTTGCCGAGCTCATCGAACGCGACGCCGAAACGCTCGCGCAGCTCGAAACGCTGAACCAGGGAAAGTCGATCCACGTGTCGCGCGCGGTCGAGGTCGGCGCGAGCGTCGAATACGTGCGCTACATGGCCGGCTGGGCGACCAAGATCACGGGGCAGACGCTCGACGTGTCGATTCCGTTTCCGCCCGGCGCGCGCTATACGGCGTACACGCGCAAGGAGCCGGTCGGCGTGGTCGCCGCGATCGTGCCGTGGAATTTCCCGCTGATGATCGCGACGTGGAAGCTGATTCCCGCGCTCGCGGCCGGCTGCACGGTCGTGCTGAAGCCGTCGCCCGAGACGCCGCTCACCGCGCTGCGCCTTGCCGAACTCGCGCTCGAGGCCGGCGTGCCGCCCGGCGTATTCAACGTCGTCACCGGCGGCCGCACGTGCGGCGCCGCGCTCGCGCGCCATCCGTCGATCGCGAAGATTTCGTTCACCGGCTCGACCGAGACCGGCAAGCTGGTCGGCGCGGCGGCCGTGCAGAACATGACGCGCTTCTCGCTCGAACTGGGCGGCAAGAACCCGATCGTGATGCTCGACGACGTCGACGTCGGACAGGCGCTCGGCGGCGTCGCGGCCGGCGCGTTCTTCAACCAGGGGCAGGTCTGCGCCGCCGCGTCGCGCATCTATGTACATCGCAGCAAATTCGCGCAGCTCGCCGACGGGCTCGCGGAGCACGCGCGCGCCATGACGCTCGGGCCGGGGCTCGACACGGCTGCGCAGATCAACCCGCTCGTGTCGGCGCAGCACCGCGACAAGGTCGTCCGGCACATCGAGCAGGCGCGCCGCGACGGCGTGACGTTCCTCGCGGGCGGCACGCGCGTCGACGAGCTGCCCGGCTATTACGTGAGGCCGGCCGTGATCGCCGATCCGCGCGCGGACAGCGCGATCGTGCGCGACGAGGTCTTCGGCCCGGTGATCGTCGTGCTGCCGTTCGACGACGCGGCCGACGCGGTGCGGCTCGCGAACGCGTCGCCGTACGGGCTCGCGGCGAGCATCTGGAGCAACGATCTGACGCGCGTGATGAACCTCGTCCCGCAGATCGAGGCCGGCACCGTCTGGGTGAATTGCCATATCCCGCTCGATCCGTCGATGCCGTTCGGCGGCTACAAGCAGTCGGGCATCGGTCGCGAATTCGGCCAGTACGCGATCGAGGGCTTCACCGAAACCAAATCCGTGTGCATCGCGCACTGATCGCGCGATGCCGGCACCCAACCATTCGAACTGGAGGACTGCAATGAGCTACAACGAAGCGAAATTCTGGCACCCGATGCTGCATCCGAACGAAATGAAGCGGCGCAAGCCGATCCGCATCGTACGCGGCGACGGCTGCTACGTGTTCGACGAGCACGGCAAGGCGCTCGTCGACGGGGTCGCGGGCCTGTGGAACGTGAACGTCGGGCACAACCGCCGCGAAGTGAAGGATGCGATCGTGCGCCAGCTCGACGAGCTCGAATACTTTCAGCTGTTCGACGGGATCACGCATCCGCGCGCGGAGGAGCTGTCGAAGCGGCTGATCGATCTGCTCGAGCCCGAAGGCATGCGCCGCGTGCTGTACAGCTCGGGCGGCTCCGACTCGGTCGAGACCGCGCTGAAGATCGCGCGCCAGTACTGGAAGGTGCGCGGCCAGGCCGATCGCACGAAGTTCATCTCGCTGAAGCAGGGCTATCACGGCACACACTTCGGCGGCGCGTCGGTGAACGGCAACACGGTGTTTCGCCGCAACTACGAGCCCAATCTGCCGGGGTGCTTCCACGTCGAGACGCCGTGGCTGTACCGCAACCCGTTCACGCAGGATCCGGAAGAACTCGGCCGCATCTGCGCGGCGCTGCTGGAACGCGAGATCCAGTTCCAGAGCCCCGATACGGTCGCCGCGTTCATCGCGGAGCCGATCCAGGGCGCGGGCGGTGTGATCGTACCGCCGGCGAACTACTGGCCGCTCGTGCGCGAGGTCTGCGACCGCTACGGCGTGCTGCTGATCGCCGACGAAGTCGTCACGGGCTTCGGCCGCAGCGGCAGCCTGTTCGGCAGCCGCGGCTGGGGCGTGCGTCCGGACATCATGTGTCTCGCGAAGGGCATTTCGTCAGGGTACGTGCCGCTCGGCGCGACGGCCGTGAACGCGCGAATCGAAGACGCGTTCGCGCAGAACGCCGACTTCGGCGGCGCGATCATGCACGGCTATACGTACGCGGGCCATCCGGTCGCCTGCGCGGCGGCGCTCGCGAGCCTCGACATCGTCGTGAACGAAGATTTGCCGGCGAACGCCGCGAAGCAGGGCGCCTATCTGCTCGAAGCGCTGCAGCCGTTCGTGCAGCGTTTCGCGGCGGTCGGCGAGGTGCGCGGCAAGGGGCTGATGCTCGCGCTCGATCTGGTCGCGGACAAGACGACGCGCGAGCCGATCGACCCGCTGTCGGGCTATGCGAACGCGGTGGCCGAAGTCGCGCGCGAGCACGGCGTGCTGGTGCGGCCGGTCGGCACGAAGATCATCCTGTCGCCGCCGCTCGTGATCGAGCAGCCCGAACTCGACCGGATCGTCGACGCGCTCGCCGCGGGCTTCGAGGCCGTACCGGTCGCATGACGGCGCCGGCACGGGCGTCGCGGCGTGCGCAGGCGCCGCGGCCCGCGCGCGCCCACCGGTTT
The DNA here is from genome assembly GCF_052683555.1 of Burkholderia sp. BC1. Taxonomy (NCBI): domain Bacteria; kingdom Pseudomonadati; phylum Pseudomonadota; class Betaproteobacteria; order Burkholderiales; family Burkholderiaceae; genus Burkholderia; species Burkholderia sp. BC1. The sequence goes on along the minus strand of NZ_JBQYLP010000011.1, from coordinate 26,031 downwards.
GCCGATTTGCGCTATCCCGCCGCATTTTTGCCTGCGTATTTTTTCGACATCGGATGAAGGTCGGATCGACGGCACGCCGCGCGCCTCGAAGCGCGGCGGCCGCTCAATGAACGAAGGAGACGAAGATGTCGGGATGGTCTGGCATGACGGACGCGGCGGCCGGCGCGTCGACGGGCGCAGCGGCGCAAACCGGCGGCGCCGCGCTGAAGGCGGGGGCGGTCGGATTTCCGACCGCGCTGGCGAGTGCGGTCGGGCTCATCATGGCGAGCCCGGTGATCCTCACCGCGACCTCGGGTTTCGGGATGGGCGGCTGGGCATTCGCGGTCGCGATGATCATCGCGTTCGTGATGATGCAGGCGCAGGCGACCACGTTCTCGGAAGCCGCCGCGATGCTTCCGACGGCCGGCTCGGTTTACGATTACCTGTCATGCGGGCTCGGCCGCTTCTGGGCCATCACCGGCACGATTTCGGCGTATTTCCTCGTACACGTGTTCGCGGGCACCGCGGAGACGATCCTGAGCGGCATCATGGCGCTCGTCAATTTCGAATCGCTGAATGCCGCGCTCGAGAAGCACAACAGCTCGTGGCTCGTCGGCGTCGGCCTCGTGATCACGTTCGCGATCACGAACATCATCGGCATCAAGGTGTTCAGCAAGCTCGAGATCGTGCTGACGGCCGGCATGTGGCTGTCGCTGATGATCTTCGGAATCCTCGGGCTCGCGGCCGCGCCGGCCGTGCATCTCGACGGCTGGTTCGGCGGCTCGACCGTCGGCACGTCGGTGCCGGCCGTGCTGTCGCTGGTCGGGATGGCGATGTTCATGTTCGTCGGCTGCGAGTTCGTCACGCCGCTCGCGCCGGAGATGAAGGCGCCCGGCCGCACGATTCCGCGCGCAATGGCGCTCGGGCTCGTCGGCGTCGCGCTCTGCATGTTCCTGTACGGCGCGGCCATCCGCCGTCAGGTGCCGAACGTGCCGGTCAGCGCGGACGGCCTCACGCATCTGCTCGACACGCCGGGCGCGATTCCCGCGTTCGCGCTGCAGGTGCTCGGCCCGTTCGGCCGTATCTGGTTCGGTATCGCGTTTCTCTGCGCGGGCGCGGCGACGATCAATACGCTGATGGCCGGCCTGCCGCGGATTCTGTACGGCATGGCGATCGACGGTGCGCTGCCGCGCTGCTTCGCGTATCTGCATCCGCGCTTCAGGACGCCCGTGGTCGGGATCGTGGCCGCGGCCGCCGTGCCGATCGTTCATGCGTGGCTCATCAACGGCAATCTCGACAGCATCCTCCATCTCGTGCTCGCCGCGACCTGCGCATGGGGCACCGCCTATCTGCTCGTGACGGCGTCGGTCGTGATGCTGCGCATCCGGCGCCCGGACCTGCCGCGTCCGTACCGTTCGCCGTGGTTTCCGCTGCCGCAGATCGTGTCGAGCGTCGGCATCGTGCTCGCGATCTGGTACATCACGCCGCCGGGGATGAACGCGCGCGACGTCTACGTGCCGTTCGGCGCGATGCTCGGGCTGACGGCGCTGTATGCGCTGTTCTGGACCGTCGTCGTGCAGCGCCGGCATCCGTTCCGGCCCGTTCCGGTCGAGGACGTGCTGCGCAACGAACACGTCGCACGATGAACGCCGTGTTCGCCCGGCGCCGCGCGGGACACGACGCGCTGCCGGCCGGCCATCGGCCGGGCGCGGTGGCCGCGCGCGTGCTCGCGGATCTGCAGGCCGTGCAAGACGCGCGCGGCGAATCGGGCGCCGCGCAGCTGCCGAACGGTGTGTGCGTGACGCTGACCGAACGGATCGAACGCGAGTTCCTGATGCATACGGTCAGCGTGACGATCGCGATGGCCGCATGCGGACCGGTCGCGAGCGGGCGCGCGCAGGTGCAGCAGACGGGCTGGGTGCGCCGCACGGGCATCCGTATCGTCGCGGCATCGGGCAGCGATCCGCGCTTCTGCCGCACGCTCGCGGCGCTGGCCGCCGATGCAGCGCTCGCCGACGCGCTGCGCCGGCTTCATCTGAGCGCGTGCACGGTCGACGCGCACGATGGGCGCTGGACGCTCGCGATCGTGCCGTTCGGCGGCAGCGAGGTCGTGAACCGGATGCCGTCGTTTCGCCGCTATGTGCGCTTGACCGACGAGCAGGCGGCCGCGCTGCACGCCGCGTGCGCCGCATTCGAAGTTGCGCTGCACGGGATTTTGCACGGGTAAGCTGTGGCGTGGCGCGCCGCCCGCAGTCCGGCGGCCGCGGACAGGGATCAGGGTTTTACCGGAGGCGCCGATGTTGTTCCAGTCACGTTCGCACGAAGACGTGCACGACCACGGGCTCGCGATCGCGGGCTGGCACCAGGTCTACCGCCAGATGACGCCGGGCCGGTTCCGCGGCACCGTCACGCAGGTGCTGTACGACGATTTCCACTTCTTTCGCGAAACGACGAACCGGCGCGTCGCGCAGACGGGCCTCGCGCCCGCCGGCCGCACGTCGCTCGCGGTGCCGCTGTCGGTGCCGCTCGCCGGCACGTTCCAGCGCCAGCCGGTCGACGGCTATGCGCTGCTCGCGCTGCGCGCAGGCGAGGATTTCGAATTCCATACGCCGGAGGGCATGGGGCTTGTCGGCATCAGCGCGGCGTCGGACATGATCGACGAGCTGTGCGAGGTGGAATTTGGCGCTGCCGGCATAGGCGCGGCCGGCCTAGGCGCGGCCGGCATAGGCGCTGCCGGCATAGGCGCGCCCGGCGTCGGCGCGCCCGGCCCCCGCGGTGCCCGTTCATGCGCAACCGCCACCGGCGCCCGCAGGCTGCGGCACGTGACGCGCCTGTCCGACGAACAGGGTGCCGCGCTCGGCGCACGGCTGTCGTCGCTGATCGACGAGGCGCAGCGCAACCCCGGCTGCCTCGAATACGCGGCCACGCGCAAGATATTCCGCGACGCGATGCTCGGCGTGTTTCTCGACGCGCTTGACCAGGGCATCGGCGTCGAGCGGCGCGATATCACGCACGCGACCTACAGCGACATCGTGAGCCGCTGCGAGAAGTATCTGCGCGATCGGCCCGAAGAACCCGTGACCGTGCTCGAGCTGTGCCGCGCGCTGCGCTGCAGCCGCCGGACGCTGCAGACGAGCTTCCAGCGCGTCGCCGACGTCACGCCGGTCGCGTATCTGCGCACGATCCGGCTGAATGCGGTGCGACGCCTGCTGCGCACGACGTCGGCGCAGCAACTCGGTGTCGGCGAGGCGGCCGCGAGCTGGGGCTTTACGCATCTCGGCTATTTCGCGCGCGAGTATCGCGACCTGTTCGGCGAGCTGCCGTCGCAGACGCAACGCCCCGAATGATGCGCGCCGCGCGTCGTCCGTCGCGCACGCGACGGTTTGCCGATTTGCGATAGAGGTCGCGAATTTTCGCTGGATAGAGTCCCGTCACATCGACAACGCAATCGATCCGGAGTTCGGATCGATTCCATCAGAGGGACGGGACATGAAGATCGGACGATTCGCCGCGGCCGTTGCCGCGCTCGGCTGCGCGCATGCGTACGCGCAGACCTCGGGCAGCGTGACGCTGTACGGCACCGTGGATACCGGCATTCTCTACTCGACGAACCAGCAGTTCACGCGCGCCGACGGCAGCACGGGCGGCGGCCATGCGTGGCAGATGGGCGGCGGCAATCTCGTGCCGTCGCGCTTCGGGCTCCAGGGCGCCGAACCGATCGGCGGCGGCCTCGACGCGGTATTCACGCTCGAGCAGCAGTTCCTGTCCGCGAACGGGCAGGCGCTGCAGGGCGGCACCGCGTTCAGCCGCCAGGCATGGGTCGGACTGCGGCAGGACGGGATCGGCACGCTCGGGCTCGGCCGCCAGTACGACTCGTATACCGACATGCTCGGCGCGTACGTGTCGAGCAACAACTGGGCGACGCCGTACGGGTCGCATCTCGGCGACGTCGATAACCTGAACGCCGCCTTCAACTTCAACAACGCGGTGAAGTTCACGAGCGCCGATTTTCGCGGGCTGACGTTCGGCGGCACGTTCAGCTTCGGCGGGCAGGCCGGCGATTTCGCCGCGAAGCGCGGCTATGCGCTCGCCGCGACGTACAGCCGCGCGCCCGTCGCGCTGTCGGTCGGCTATCTGAACCTGCGACAGCCGCTCGATGCGGCGCTCGGCGGCGCGAACGGCTATATCGGCGATTTCGCATGCAGCAACCCGGGCGCGATGTTCTGCCTGCTGCAGGACGCGCGTTCGATGCGCGCGTTCGGCGCGGGCGGCTCGTTGACGCTCGGCGCGGCGACGATCGCGCTGACCTATACGCATACGCGGCTCGATGACAGCCGGTATTTGACGACGGCCGCACAGCCCCGGCCGCAAGCGTTCACGTTCGACATCGGCGAGCTGAACGTCACGTATCTGTTCACGCCGGCGCTGCAGGGCGGCATCGCGTACCTCTTCAATGCCGCGCATACCGACACGCGCGGCACGACGCGCTTCCATCAGCTCAACGTCGGCGCGAACTACAGCCTGTCGAAGCGGACCGCGCTGTACGCAGTCGCGATCGGCCAGCTCGCGAGCGGCACCGGCCTCGGCACCGACGCAAACGGGCAGCCGGCGAACAACGCGCAGATTCCGGTACTCGCGAACAGCAATTCGAACCGGCAGCTTGCGGTCATGGGCGGGATCCGGGTGAATTTCTGAATCGCCGACGCGCGGCCGCGCCTGCAACGCGCGTCGTTCAGGCCCCCTGCGAAGTGCGCGCAAACGCGCGAAAATGGCGGTTTTGCGTATTCAAGCGCTTCACAGGGGAGAAGTCATGTCGGATTTGGCATCGTCCATGCCGCGTCGCGCGGACGTCAATGCGAAATCGCTCGCGGTCGCGGCGATCGCGATCGTTGTCGGTACAACCTATCTTGCGCGCGTCGTGGACGCGCGGATCGCCGCACTGTTCGTCGTCGGCGCGCTGCTCGGCGTCACGCTGTATCACGCGGCGTTCGGCTTCACGTCCGCGTGGCGCGTCTTCATCGCCGACGGTCGCGGCGCCGGCCTGCGCGCGCAGATGGTGATGCTGGCGATCGGCACCGCGCTGTTCTTTCCGGTGCTCGCGGCCGGCACGCTGTTCGGCAAGCCGGTGACCGGGCTCGTGTCGCCCGCGGGGACGTCGGTCGTCGTCGGCGCGTTCCTGTTCGGGATCGGGATGCAGCTCGGCGGCGGGTGCGCGTCGGGCACGCTGTATACCGTCGGCGGTGGTTCGACGCGGATGCTCGTCACGCTCGCCGCATTCGTCGCCGGCTCGGTGATCGCGACCGCGCACATGCCGTTCTGGACTGCGCTGCCGTCGCTGCCGCCGGTCTCGGTCGTCAAGTCGTTCGGCGCGCTGCCGGCGCTCGCGGGCAGCTGGCTGTTGTTCGCGGCGATTGCCGCGCTCACCGTCGTCGTCGAAAAGCGGCGCCACGGGCGGCTCGTCGCGCCGGAACTGCGCGCGAACGCATCCGCGCGCTGGCTCTACGGGCCGTGGCCGCTGATCGGCGGCGCGGTCGCGCTCGCGGTGCTCAACTTCGCGACGCTCGCGCTGTCGGGCCGGCCGTGGGGTGTCACGTCCGCGTTCGCGCTGTGGGGCGCGAAGCTTGCCGCGGCGGCCGGCATCGACGTCGCAAGCTGGCCGTACTGGACGGCGAAAGCGAACGCGGCCGCGCTCGCCGCGCCGGTCACGCGCGACGTGACGTCGATGATGGATATCGGCATCGTGATCGGCGCGATGTTCGCCGCATCGCTCGCCGGACGCTATGCGCCGGTATGGCGCGTGCCGCTGCGCTCGCTCGCGGCGGCCGTCGTCGGCGGGCTGCTGCTCGGCTACGGCGCGCGGCTTGCGTACGGTTGCAATATCGGCGCGTATTTCAGCGGGATCGTGTCGGGCAGCCTGCACGGCTGGCTGTGGCTCGTCGCCGCGTTTGCCGGCAACGTGATCGGCACGCGCGTGCGGCCGTGGTTCGGGCTCGAGGTGGAGCGCGTGCCGCGCGCGTCGGGCTGCTGAACGCGTCGCGCGTTCCGGCGGGCGCGCGCGCCGGGCGTATGGCGACGCGCGCTCTTGCGTGCGCCGCGGATGTGAAGTGGTGTCAGCGCGTCGCGATCGCGACCGCCGCACCGGCCATCGCCGTCGCGCTCGTGCGGTTCGCGATCCGTTTCGCACGCGCGGACGTCAGGAACGACCGCGCGCGCATTGCCAGCAGCGACCAGAAGCAGTCGGCGAAGATCAGGGCCGCGAGCATCGTGCCGACCAGTTCCCCCACGCGACGACGCCGACGTGCGTCAGATCGACGATCGTCGGCAGCAGCGCGAGATAGAACAGCATGATCTTGGGATTGCCGAGCGTGACCAGCGTGCCGGCGACGAACATCCGTACCGGCGATTGCCCGCGCGGCAGCTCGTCGGCACCGCCGTCGGTCGGCGCTCTCCACATCTTCCACGCAAGAAACAGCAGGTAGGCGACGCCTGCGAACTTCAGCACGAGCAGCCCCGTCTCGAACGTGCGCGCGAATGCGGACAGCCCGGCGACCGCGAGCGTCAGCCACAGCGCTTCGCCGATCCACATCGCGGCGAGAAACGGCAGCACGTCGCGCACGCCGTTCGTCAGCACGCGCGCGACGAGCGCGGCGACGCTGGGGCCGGGCGTGCCGGCGGTGACGAGCAGTGCGAAGGCAAAGACGGCAAGCGCGGACAGCGACATGGCGAACCTCGGGGACGAACGCATTCGGAACGTTCGATTATAGTGACGGGCGTTCCAGACCGTGTACTGCCGTCATGACCGATTCGATCCGCATTCGTCCTGCCACTCGCGAAGACGCGCCCGCGATGGCCGCCGTCGAGATTGCCGCCGCGCAGCGTTTTCGCGCGCTCGGGATGCACGGCATCGCGGACGGCGGCCCGACCGACGCCGCGGACATGCTCGCGCGAATCGATGCCGGGCACGCATACGTCGCCATCGACACGGACGCGCAGCACACGTGCGTCGGCTTTGCGTTCTATCGGCTGCTCGGTGCGCAGCGGCTCTATCTGGAGGAACTGGACGTCGCGCCGTCCCACGCCGGGCGGCGGATCGGCGCGCGGCTGATCGAGCACGTGATGGCGTGTGCGGCGCAACAGGCGATCGCGCAGATCGTGCTGTCGACGTTTCGCGACGTGCCGTGGAATGCGCCGTATTACGCGCGGCTCGGCTTTCGCGTGCTCGACGACGCGATGCTCGACGAGACGCTGCGCGCAATCCGCGCGCATCACGTCGCGCGCGGCCTCGACGAGACGCAGCGCGTGTTCATGCGCGCGGACCTGCGCGCGTGAACACGCGAAGGACGACGCTCAGGCGGCGTCGCTGAGCGCCGGATAGTCGGTGTAGCCCGTCTCGCCTTCCGCGTAGAAGGTTTCGGGCACCGGCTGGTTCAGCGGCGCGCCGAGTTCGAGGCGGCGCGGCAGGTCCGGATTCGCGATGAACAGCTTGCCCCATGCGATCGCGTCGGCGTCGCCGCGCGCGAGTGCGGCCTGCGCGCTCTCGAACGTGAACTGCTCGTTCGCGATCAGCGGGCCGCCGAACGCCTCTTTCAGCTGCGGGCTCAGGTGGTCGCCGCTGTACGACTCGCGCGTGAAGATGAATGCGATGCGGCGGCGGCCGAGTTCGCGCGCCACATAGCCGAACGTCGCGGCTGGGTCGGAATCGCCCATCGTATGCGCATCGCCGCGCGGGGCGAGGTGCACGCCGACACGCCCGGCGCCCCACACGTCGATCGCCGCGTCGACGACTTCGAGCAGCAGCCGCGCACGGTTTTCGATCGGGCCGCCGTACGCGTCGGTGCGGCGGTTCGTGCTGTCCTGCAGGAACTGGTCGAGCAGATAGCCGTTCGCGCCGTGGATCTCGACGCCGTCGAAGCCGGCCGCCTTCGCGTTTTCGGCGCCCTTGCGATAGGCCGCAATGATGCCGGGGATCTCGTCGAGTTCGAGCGCGCGCGGCGTCACGAACGGCCGTTGCGGACGCACGAGGCTCACGTGGCCGCCCGCCGCGATCGCGCTCGGTGCGACCGGCAGATCGCCGTTCAGGAACATCGGATCGGAGATCCGGCCGACGTGCCAGAGCTGCAGCACGATGCGGCCGCCCGCGCGATGGACGGCCTGCGTCACGCGCTTCCAGCCTTCGACCTGCTCGTCCGACCAGATGCCGGGCGTGCCTGCATAGCCGACGCCTTGCGGCGTGACCGACGTCGCCTCGCTGATGATCAGGCCCGCCGACGCGCGTTCGGCGTAGTAGCGCGCCATCAGGTCGTTCGGGATGCGCGTGTCGCCGGCGCGGCTGCGCGTCAGCGGTGCCATCACGATGCGGTTCGGCAGCTTCAGATCGCCGAGAGTAACGGGGTCGAACAGCGTAGGCATACGGATTACCTCTTCACGAAGGGCGGGACAGGCGTGCGCATCGCGCGGCGCGGGCCCGCATGGCCGGTTCGGCCGGATGGTCAGAGTGCTCGGCGCAGAGCGTCGAGAAACGCGTCGATGACGGCCTCGTTGCGCTTGAAGAACGCCCACTGGCCGACCCGCGTCGACGTCACGAGCCCCGCGCGCTGCAGCGTCGCGAGATGCGCGGAGACGGTCGACTGCGACAGCCCGCAGCGCGCGTCGATTTGCCCGGCGCATACGCCGTGGTGGTACGGCAGCGTCTGATCCGGGAAATGCACGTCAGGCGTTTTCAGCCATACGAGGATTTCACTGCGCACGGGATTCGCGAGCGCTTTCAGGATCGCGTCGATGTCGGGTTCGGTCGGCATGGATCGGCAGGTGGCGATCGAAGGGCAACAGATATCGTCAATGGCCGAATCTTATATCGGAATTTTCCGATATGCGCGAAAGCACTGGTCTCAATGGGGTTGATAGGCCGCGCGTCGTGAGGGTCGGAGCCCCGCCAATGCGATCCCGTTTTCCGGCGCGGCGTTAGTAGGCGTTACTTACCGCGCACGATCACCGCGCGCCATCCGCGCGCGTGAGACGCCGCGCGGCCAGCAACGCGAACACGAGCAGCACCGCGACGTAAGCGGCGACACTCGTCCACGCGCCGCGTTGCCAGAACGTGCCGCCGAGCGAGCCGAGCACGCTGGAGCCGACGTAGTAGGCGAGCAGGTACAGCGACGCCGCGTGCCCTTTCGCCGGACCGGCGAGATAGCCGACCCAGCCGCTCGCGACCGAATGCGCGACGAAAAAGCCGATCGTGACGAGCACGATCCCGACGACGATCGCGACGAGCGAATGCGAGAGCGTCAAGGCGAGGCCCGCGGCAAACACGAGAATGCCGCTCGTCAGCACCGGTGCGCGGCCGAGGCGGTCGGCGAGCGCGCCGGCCGTCGACGACGACACCATCCCGAACAGATACGCGCCGAAAATCAGCCCGCATACGGCCGGACGGAGGTTGAACGGCGCGGCGATCAGCCGGAAGCCGGCGTAGTTGTACACGGTCACGAACGCGCCCATCACGAGAAAGCCGATCGCGAACACGAACGGCAGTCGCGCGTGGCGCAGCTGCGCATGCCAGAGCCGCAGATGATGACGCAGCGTCAGGTCGGTGCGCTTCACGAAGCGCCGCGACGGCGGCAGTAGCAGCACGAACGCGACCGCGGCGAACAGGTCGACGATGCCGATCGTCAGCATCGCGGTGCGCCACGAAAAATATTCCTCGAGCGCGCTCATCCCGATTCGGCCGATCATGCCGCCGAACGCCGTACCGCCGACGTACAGACCCATCGAGAAACCGAGCCCTTCGGCCGCGATTTCCTCGGCCAGATAGGCCATCGCGACGGCCGGCACGCCGCCGAGCGCGAACCCTTCGAGTGCGCGCCACACGAGCAGCAGCTCCCAGTTGGGCGCGAGCGCCGCGAGCAGGTTGAACGCGGCTGCGAGCGTCATCGACGCGAACATCAGCCCGCGGCGGCCGAACCGCTCGGACAACGCGCCCGCGCAGAGGATCGACACCGCAAGCGCGCCGGTCGACAGCGACAGCGAGAGCGAACTGGAGGCCGCGCCGAGGCCGAATTCGCGCGCGAATGCGGGCAGCAGCGGCTGTACGCAGTACAGCAGCGAAAACGTGGAGAAGCCGGCGAGAAACAGCGCGAACGCGATGCGCTTGTAGGCGGCCGAGCGTGGCGACACGCCGGCGGGAAGCGCGTCGGGCGCGGCTTTCGACGCGCCGTGCGCAGACGACGCAATCGTGGAGGAAGACATGGACAGGTTCGATGTACGGGGAATGCGAGTATTCTTGCGCGCAGCGGAACATATGTCCAATATATGAAAAGAACCGCAGCCATATGTTTTTCCACTGGCTGAGGCGTGCCCACCGGCATCTCCGCCCCGGACGCAGGACGCAACGCATGGAACTTCGGCATCTCCGTTATTTTCTGGCCGTGGCCGCCACGTCCAATTTCACGAAGGCCGCGGAAACGCTCGGGATCGGGCAGCCGCCGCTCAGTCAGCAGATCAAGGCGCTCGAGAACGAGCTCGGCGTCGAACTGTTTAGGCGCACCGCGCGCGGCGCCGAACTGACGACGGCCGGCGAAGTGTTCCGCGACGAGGCGCGCCGCGTGCTCGACGACGCGGAACGCGCATCGCGCGCGGCAAGACGCGCCGCACGTGGCGAAATCGGGCATCTGCGCGTCGGTTTCACCGGGACGGCCGCGTTCAATTCGAAGGTGTCCGATCTGCTGCGCCGTTTCCGCGAAGCGTTTCCGCAGGCCGAGCTCACGTTGCTCGAAGCGACGTCCGGCGTGCTGTTCGCCGAGCTCGAAGCGGGGCGGCTCGACGTCGCGCTGGTGCGCCCGCGGCAGCGCATCGCTCCCGTGCTGCGCATCGCGGAGTGGGACGAGGAGCCGATGTTCGTTGCGCTGCCGGTCGCGCATCGGCTCGCGCGGCGGCGCCAGATCGCGCTCGCGGAGCTCGCCGACGAGTCGTTCGTGCAGGTGCCGCGCGAGGCCGGGAGTACGCTGTTCGACGACATCGTCGCCGCATGCAATGCGGCCGGGTTCCAGCCGCGGATGGCGCAGCCGGCCCCGCAGATGGCGTCTGCGGTCACGCTGGTCGCCGCGGGCCTCGGCGTCTCGCTGGTCCCCGACGCGATCACGCAGGTGCGGATTGCCGGCGTCGTCTATCGTCCGATCGCGAACGCCGCGCTGCGCGCGCGGCTCGGCGTCGCGTCGCGCGCCGACGATCCGTCGCCGGTCGTGCGCAACTTTCTGCAGCTCGCGCTCGGCTAGGGCTAGCGCCCGCGTCGCGCGCTCACGCGTGCCGTTCGCCGACGCGGTTTTCTTCGGGGCTATAGACGGTCAACCCTTCGGTCGGATCCATCGGCATCTCCCACGGCCGTGCGGCGATCGCCTGCATCGCCGCTTCGAAGCCGGCCTGCCGGCGCGCCGCGATGCCGGACGGCGTGAAGTCGATGTCCTTCCACTGGTCGTCGCCGTCGAGCCGCGGCGCCGCGAGCTTGATCACGCGCATCGTCGTCTGGCAGCCCCACGCGGCGAGCGCCTGCACGTCCGGCGACGCGCGCTCCGCTTCCGGCAGGCGCATCACGAGTTCGCGGATCACGTGGCGCAGGCGGTGGATCTGCTGCTGGCGCGCGATATGGCTGTCGGTGCGGCTCGCGTACTGGATGTCCTTCTGACGTTCCGATACCTGCCAGACGCTTTGCGGCTCCGGGCCGACCGGGTTCCACATCTGCACCGAAAAGATGATCGAGCTGCGGCGCGGCGAATCGTCGAGTACGACCTCGACCGGCGTATTCGAATAGATGCCGCCGTCCCAGTACGGCGCGTCGTCGATGCGCACGGCCGGAAACGCGGGCGGCAGCGCGCCGGAGCTCATCACGTGGTCGATGCCGAGCCGCTGGTCGCGCGAATCGAAATAGCGCATCTCGCCCGTACACGCGTTCACGGCGCCGACCGTCAGCCGCGGACGTCCGGCATTCAGCAGATCGGGATCGATCAGCGACGCGAGCGTATCGCGCAGCGGCTCGACCACGTAGTACGACGCGCGATCGACGCCGACGTGCGCGAGCGGCCCCAGCCACGCATCGGGATTCGGCCGGAAGAAGCCCGGGATGCCCGCGCCGATCACGGCCAGTTCCGAGCAGATCTTGTCCCAGCTCGCCGGGAAGCCCGGCACGTAGGCGGCCGGGCGCTCCGTCACGCGGCGCCAGAACTCGGCGAGCCGTTGCGCTCGCTGCGCGCGCCGGTTGCCCGCGATCAACGCCGCGTTGATCGCGCCGATCGACGTGCCGATCACCCAGTCGGGTTCGATGCCCGACGCGTCCATCGCTTCGAACACGCCGAGCTGATAGGCGCCCAGCGCGCCGCCACCCTGCAGCACGAGCACGACCTGCCCGGGCAGCTTCGGGGGTGAAGGTTGATTTGCCGTCATCGCTTGCCTCGTCGTCGGTGACGGCCGGCAGGTTCCGGCCGGATGGAACCAGTGTAGGCGATCGATCGCGCGCGCGGTCCGCGCTCGGCGAGCGCACACGCGCACCCGGACCGCGCAGCGTCATTCGACGGTGATCGTCTCCTTCATGTATGGATGAATCCCGCAGAACACGTGATAGACGCCGCGCTTGTCGAAGCGGTACGCGTACGTATCGTTCTGGTCGAGCGCGCTCGAATGGAAGATCCCCGCATCGTCGACGACCGTGTGCGGTTCAGCGTCGAGGTTTTTCCAGGTGATCGTCGTGCCGGCCTTGATCGTCGTCGACATCGGCGAAAACATGAAGTTGCGGATCGTCACGAGCGGGCCGGCCGTCGATTGCGCCGATGCCGCGCACGGCATGCCGGCGACGATTGCCGAGGCGAACCACGCGGCGAGGGCGCGCGATGGAAACAGGCGGTTCATGTCGGTCTCCCCGTGGTTCATGCGAGCGTTGCGTCATGCAGCGCCGACGCCGCCGGCGCGCCGCTGAACTCGACCGTCGTCACGCCGAGCATCTTCGCGAGCTGCTCGCGCGGCACCGTGAGCGGCACGGGGCCCGGCCCGTTGCCGGCGGTCGGCTGCGGGAACGCGGTCGAGCGCGCGGTATGAAAGGTCACGTTGCCCTCGACCTTCGACACGATCTGGTGGATATGCCCGTTCAGCACGGTGACCGAGCCGAAGCGGCGCAGCAGCGCGAGCGCCTGCGGCGCATCGCCGGTGCCCCAGCCCCACGGTTCGTAGATCGTCCACATCGGCATGTGCGAGAACACGACGATCGGCGTGCTCGACGTGCGGCCGTTCAGATCCTGTGCGAGCCACGCGAGCTGATCGTCGCCGAAGCTGCCGAGTCCGTTCGGCTTGAAATGCATCACGTTCACGAGGGCGACGAAGTGCACGCCCGCATGATCGAAGCTGTAGTAGCCGCGGTTGTCGGACGCGCGGCCGAAGCGGCGGAAGTACTCGGCGCCCGAGCCGTCCGTCACGTCGTGTTCGCCCGGCACCGTGTGCAGCTCAGGCACGCGTAATCCGGACAGCAGCTGCGAGGCGCGGTCGAACTCGTCGGGCTTCGACAGATGCGTGATGTCGCCTGTGTGGATCGCCAGCGCGGGCGTCTCGGGCATCGCGTTGACGAGCGCAATCGTCTGCGCGAGCGTCGCGGCGACGTCGGGATTCGCGTCCTTGTTGAAGCCGATGTGCGTATCGCTGATCTGCAGAAACAGCGGCCGGCCCGCGCCGGGACGTGTGCCGGCCTGCGCGTGTGCGAGATCGAGCGGCGTGAGCACGCCGCCCGACAGCATGAACAGCGTGCCGAGCCCGCCGAACGCCATGCACTGGATCGCGCGGCGACGCGACGGGCGGGAAGGATTCGATGAAGACATGTGAGCCTCGCAATCGTGTGACGGAAGCGGGACGGCCGGGGCGTCCGCGGAATGACCGGCGCATTGCGCATGCGATACCGGGCGAGCGGCCGATTTATTCCCGCGTGCGGCGGCGCTTGGTGTATTGATCCGTGACGCGTCAATGTCTTGTAATCGGTACGTCATATTCGCGTCACCGCCGCCCGATAGGCTGCGTGACCGGTTCGGCGTCGCGACGACGGGGGCGTCGCCGAGCGCGGCGCCGGCACGACGCCGTCTTTCAATCGAACGGAACACACGCTACCGATGGCCATCAGCTTCGATCCGAACCGCACCGCGAACGCGTCCGCGTGGCGCGTCGTGCCCAACCGCTGGGATGCCGTTGCGTTTCCGCTGATCATCTGCGTGCTCGCCATGGCGATCGTCGGTTTCCGCGAGACGCTCGCGCCGATTGCGACGCTGCAGACGCAGAAGATCGCGCTCGATCCGTCGAACTTGCCCGAATATGCGCTGCGCACGACGCTGCGGATGCTTGCCGCGATGGTCGCGTCGCTCGCGTTCACGCTCGTGTACGGCACGCTTGCCGCGAAAAGCCGTCGCGCGGGGATGGTGCTGATTCCGATCCTCGACATCCTGCAGTCGGTGCCCGTGCTCGGCTACATCTCCTTTACGGTCACGTTCTTCCTCGCGCTGTTTCCGGGGCGCGTGCTCGGTGCCGAACTGGCGGCGATCTTCGCGATCTTCACGAGCCAGGCATGGAACATGACGTTCAGCTTCTACCAGTCGCTGCGCACGGTGCCGCGCGATCTCAATGAAGTGTCGCGCGGCTTTCACCTGACCGGCTGGCAACGCTTCTGGAAACTCGAGGTGCCGTTCTCGATGCCGGGGCTGATCTGGAACATGATGATGTCGATGTCGGGCGGCTGGTTCTTCGTCGTCGCGTCGGAGGCCATCACGGTCGGCAACCGGACGATCACGCTGCCGGGCATCGGCGCCTACCTCGCGCAGGCGATCGCCGAACAGAATCTCGGCGCGGTCGGCTGGGTGATCGTCGCGATGACGGTCGTGATCCTCGCCTACGACCAGCTGCTGTTCCGGCCGCTCGTCGCGTGGGCCGACAAGTTCCGGATGGAAAACACCAGCGCCGGCGATGCGCCGCAATCGTGGCTGCTCGACCTGTTGCGCCGCACGCGCGCGATTCATCAGCTGCTCGTGCCCGCGGGCTGGCTGCTGTCGCAGGCCGCGCGCGTGCCGCTGCGCGTGCGCGCGTTCGATGCGATGCGTGCACGCGACACGGCGCAGCGCAGCCCGTCGCGGTTCGGCGACTTCGTCTGGGCAGCCGCCGTAATCGTGCTGACCGTCTACGTCGCTTCGCGCGTCGTGTCGTATGTGAGCACCGGTGTGACGATCGACGACGTCGGACACGTCGTCGTGCTCGGGCTGATCACGCTGCTGCGTGTGATCGTGCTGATCGCGATCGCGTCGGTAGTGTGGGTGCCGCTCGGCGTGCTGATCGGCTTGCGTCCGGCGCTCGCGGAGAAGATCCAGCCGCTCGCGCAGTTCCTTGCGGCGTTCCCGGCGAACCTGCTGTTCCCGGTGTTCGTGATCGCAATCGTCCGCTGGCATCTGAACGCCGATATCTGGCTGTCGCCGCTGATCGTGCTCGGCACGCAGTGGTACATCCTGTTCAACGTGATCGCCGGCGCGACGTCTTACCCGAACGACTACAAGGAAGCGACGAAGAACTTCCGGATTCGCGGCTGGCAATGGTGGCGGCAGGCGATGCTGCCCGGCATCTTTCCGTATTACGTGACGGGCGCGATCACTGCGTCGGGCGGCGCGTGGAACGCGAGCATCGTGTCCGAAGCCGTGCAGTGGGGCGACACGAAAGTCGTCGCGCATGGCCTCGGCGCGTATATCGCAGAGATGACGGCCGCCGGCGACTTCCCGAAGATCATCCTCGGCATCGCCGTGATGTCGCTGTTCGTCACGTTGTTCAACCGTCTGCTGTGGCGTCCGATGTACGCCTATGCCGAATCCCGGCTTCGTCTGGACTGAGAGTAAGCGCGATGCAAAACCCGACCGTTGTGAACGCCCCCGTGCAGATGCCGTCTACGCCGCCGTCACAGGTGCCGCATGTCGGCGAAGAAATCCTGCGCGTCGAGCACGTTTGCCGCGGCTTCAACAAGACGCAGGGCGAACTGCTCGTGCTCGACGACGCGAACCTGTCGCTGCGCGAAGGCGAGATCGTCGGGCTGCTCGGCCGTTCCGGCTCCGGCAAGTCGACGCTGCTGCGCATCATCGCCGGGCTGATCGAGCCGACCGGCGGCGAAGTCACGTATCTCGGCAAGCCGCTGCGCGGGCCCGCCGAAGGCGTCGCGATGGTGTTCCAGACGTTCGCGCTGTTCCCGTGGCTTACCGTGCTGCAGAACGTCGAGGCCGGGCTCGAGGCGCTCGGCGTCGGCGCACGCGAGCGGCGCGAACGCGCGCTCGCCGCGATCGACCTGATCGGCCTCGACGGCTTCGAGAACGCGTATCCGCGCGAGCTGTCGGGCGGCATGCGCCAGCGCGTGGGCTTTGCGCGCGCGCTCGTCGTCGATCCGACGATCCTGCTGATGGACGAGCCGTTCTCCGCGCTCGACGTGCTGACGGCCGAGACGCTGCGTACCGATCTTCTCGATCTGTGGACGCAGGGCCGCATGCCGATCAAGTCGGTGCTGATCGTCACGCACAACATCGAGGAAGCGGTGTTCATGTGCGACCGGATTCTCGTGCTGTCGTCGAATCCGGGCCGCGTGATCGCCGAGATCAAGGTGCCGTTCAAGCATCCGCGCAACCGGCTGGATCCGGCGTTCCGCAAGCTCGTCGACGACATCTACGCGAAGATGACCGCGCGCCAGATCGGCGAGGCGACGAAGAAGGGGCTGGAACTGGGCAGCTGGCTGCCGCAGGTCTCGACGAACCTGATGGCGGGCCTGATCGAGACGCTCGCGATGGCGCCGTATCACGGCCGCGCCGATATGCCCGAGATCGCGCGCTCGCTGCATCTGGAGGTGGACGATCTGTTCCCGATCGCCGAAGTGCTGCAGCATCTGGGCTTTGCCGACGTGCGCGAAGGCGACGTGTTCCTGACGCCGCCGGGGCGCGTGTTCGCGGAATTCGGCACGCAGGAGCGCAAGCTGATGTTCGCGGACCATCTGCTCAAGCACGTGCCGCTGGCCGCGCGGATCAAGAAGGTGCTGAACGAGCGCCCGGGCCATCGCGCGCCGCGTGTGCGCTTCGAGCAGGAGCTGGAGGACTTTCTGTCGGACGGTGCGGCGGAGGAAACGCTCGACGCGGTGATCGACTGGGGGCGGTACGGCGAAGTGTTTTCGTATAACGACAAGACCGAAGTGTTCAGCCTCGAGGATGTCGAGAGCTGAACGCCGCGCATGCGTCGCGGCCCGTTACGCCGAAGCGCGACGGGCCGCGATCATGATCCGTCTGCCGCTTCCCATTGAGCGAGCAGCTCCGCCGGAATCGCCTTGACGACATCGATATAGCGCTTTCCGACGAATTGTTCGGCGCGTGCGAGCAGCACCGGAATGGGGCTGCTTGGTTCGTGCGTCTCGAACCAGTGGCGTGCCGCGCAGATCAACGCCAGCGCTGCCTGCCGGTCTGTCGGCGCGAGCGAAGCGGGCGCGACGACGGACGTCGAGGTGGGCGCAGCCGTTTGCGCGTCGTCCACACGGGGCGGGGCAGAAGGCGCGTCGCCGAACACCGGCGGCACCGGCGCCTCGCATTTCTCGCGATCGGCCGAAGGCAAGGTGTCGGACCGCGTGCCGCCCGGCGCGTCGCCAACCTGAAAGAGCCGAAGCAGGCGGACCAGCGGGGAAAAATCCGGCAGCGACGTTTCGAGGTGCGTCGCGCACCACGCATCGATGGCGCAGAGATTCGCGATCGCGTCGTCGATGCCCTTCATCGTCGACGGTTGCTGTTTGCGCAGGTTCTGCAACTGCAGCGAGACCGAATCGGGTGCGAGCGCATCGATCGGTCGCGGATGCGCGAACGCACGCTCGACGTCGCGTACCTGCAGCCGGGCGGCCGTCGATCGCGTCAGGACGATTTCCCGCACGTCGGCCAGCAGGCCTTCCGGATCCGCCAGCGCTTGCAGCGCGTTCATCCGCATTTCCAGCGCGGCATGGCGATCGTCGTCGAGATCGGCCCGCGGATGCACCTGCTCCGGAAACGCCTGCAACCAGGCAGCCAATAGCCCCGTTCCATCCGCAAGACCTTCCACGCCGGCCAGGCGCGTGCGACAGCGCGCATACAGCACGGCGACGCGCATGTCCTTTGTCCGCGCCATCAACCGCCGGCAGTCTCGCTCGATCTCGCTCCAGTTCAGCGGCTCGGGCGAACCGACGAAGCCACCGTATTGCACGTCCTGTTTCGGCGTGGTGCCGGCAAACAGCACGACGAAATCGTGGTCGTATTCGAGATCGGGGCCGCATGGCGCCGACTCGCTCAATGGCGCAAGCCAGTTCTCGTGCGACGTATCGGCGACGGCTGCGCGGCCGGCCCTGCTTTGCGTGGTGGACGATTTCCTGCTCATGGTCGATGTCCGGAAGCCGTATGGCGGCGATTGAAGTGGCGTGGATGGCGTTCGGGCTCGAAGCGCATGCCCGTGATCGGCTTGTCGGGTGCGGGCCGGCCCAGCCAGCCGGACCAGCCCAACCGCTGGCGGCCGCCCATCACGGCCGGCGGCGCGCTCTCGGGTTGGATGCGCAGCTCGAGTTCCCATTCGAGCTCGCGACCGACGAAGGCGCGCACCCACTCGACGAGTCGTGGCAGGTCTTCGCCCTGCGGCGTGAAGCGCAGGTACGCGTCGAGATCGACGGGGCCGATCACGATGCGGAATCGGTGCTGGCGATCGGGTGCGACGCGTCCGAGCACGGCGCCGCGGCCCATCGTCGCGGACGCGCCCGGATAGCCCATGCGCCCGCAGTCGGCCGGATCGATTTCGATCCAGTGAAACACGTTTTCCACCACCGCCACCGGGACGCCGAAATAATGCTCGAGCGTCGCGCGCAGCCCGTCCGGATTGCGCGATTCGCGAATGAGATGGGCCGAGGCGGCTAGGCGCGCATGCGACGGAAGGGGGCGGCGTTCGATCTCGCCGAGCTCGTGCCCGACCAGGCTGGCGACATAGAACGAGAACTGTTCGCGGTGTTTGCGGTCGAGGCCCGCAGCCGCCTGTGCGGAGACCCACGCACGATAGAACAGCGTGAAGAACCGGTGATGGAAGATGTCGAAGAAGTCGACCGCGGTCGTGTCGCGGCGGCTGCTTTCCCGATCCCTCGCGATTTCGGTCACGTGGATGGGCAGCGGGCCGTTGGGACCGAGCATGCCGAGGCCGAACAGCCGCACCTTGAGTTGCCCGGCCGTTTCGTGCGCGCTCGCGATTTCCCGCGGTGCGAACGCCAGGCTCGGCTGCTGGCCCAGTCGGAACGGTTCGGCCTGCGGGCGGCGCGCGGTGCCGATCGGATCGAGTGCGGCGTTCGCGCCGATCCGCCGCATCAACGACAGGAAGCCGAAACGCCAGGGCTCGGCCTGCAGGGCGTCGAGCAGTTCCGGCGACAGCGCGTTGCCGCGCAGCGGTGCGGGAAGCGCGGCGCGCTGCATCACAGCACTCCGCGCGTGCCGGTGCGCGCCGGCCAGCGCGCGATCCGCCCGCGTTGCATCGAATGCAGCTCCGTCTGCGTGAAGCTGTTGATCGACACGTGCCGCGCGAGCCAGTGTTCGAGGATCGTGCCGAAAAGATAAGGGCTCACGCCCGAGAAGCCCGTCTCGTCCACCGTCAGCGTGCATTCGATGCCGCGGCCGAAGGTCATCGGGCCGGTTCCCGGCAGCTTGCGCGTCACGGGGCGGGTTTTCGCGCCGACGAGGCTTTCGACCTGCCGGCTTTGCCCGGAGTCGCCATCCACGAGATACAGGCGCAGCAGGTCGCGCAGGCCTTGTCCGCCTTCGCGGTGATCGAGCGCCTCGAGCGGCAGATGGTCGAAGTTCAGCTGGCGGATCAGACGCCATGCCGTTTCCCGCTCGGCATACGGCGGCAACGGTGCGCTCGGCGGCCGGATCAGACCGATGCTGTCGACCGGCGCGGATTGCGCGGTCTCGAGGTCGCGCACGCCGTCGCGCGGCACGAGCGTGGCGAGATCGCGGTTCGTCAATAGCGCGTCGACCGACAGGAAGCGGATGTTTTCGCCATACGGCGCCTCGGCCTGGTCGACGAGCGAGAGAAACACTTCCGTGCCCACGTACGGCGTGCGTGTGCCGTAGCGGCGCGCGGAATCGGACAGCAGGCGCCGTTCGCGCCGCACCGAAAAATAGCGGCCGTTATTGCCTTCGTCGTTGTTCAGCGTCTGATAGAGCGGCCGGAATTCGAGCTCGGACGACGTGGCGGCAACCTGACCGTAGACGGCGCTGACCGAGAACACCTCGTAGTCGAGCGGCGTGAGCCGAGCCGGAACCAGATGGAATTCGGTGTCGCGCGGCGAAATCTCGACGCGGTCGGTGTGCTTGCGGAACAGGTTGACGACGGGCGTACAGAAGAGCGCGAAGCGCGACGCATCGACGAGATTGGCGAGCGGCCCCGGCGCACGGTCGAGCAGCACGACGATCTCGACTTCCCGACCGTCGATGCGCGAGAACCCTTCGGCGAGGCCGTTCAACGCGAAGAACCAGAAGCGCGCGGGGCAGGCAAAGTACTCGTGCAGCAGATTGTGCCCATGGAACTTGGCCCAGTTCAGCGGCAGCAGGCTTTGATCGGTGCCCAGCCCCTCGTGTTCGACCGCGCGTTCGGTGACGGCAGCCGGTGAGCGGCCGGGCCTGCCGAATTCGCCCGGTGCGCCGATGACCGAGGCGATCGCGCCCGCATGCAGCAATTCGAACAGATGCGACGCGACCTGTTCGTCGCCTGCCAGATAGACCGGGAGCCGGTCGAGTCCTTTCAGGTCGGCGATCCGCACGTTGCCGGTGGTCGCGAGCCTGATTCGCAGCGCGCCGCGCACGGGTGTATCGGGCGCGCTATAGCGCCTCAGCGCGGGGATATCCGGCGGAATGCCGGTCAGCCGCGCGTCGGTGATCGCGAGCGGCCACAGCGTGACGTCCTGTCCGCTCGTGAACCGGCAGGCCGTGCGCTCGCCGTCGGGAACCTGCGCCGTGAACGTGGTGCCGCGCGGGAGGCGATAGCCGTCGACGAGGCTGCCTTCGGTCTGTCCGGGGTACAGCCGGGCGATCGAGATCGACGGCGTCGGCGCGACGTAGTTCGGATAGATGACCTCGAGCAGCCGTTCCGTGAAGCGCGGAAATTCCGCATCGAGCTTGATCTGCATGCGCGCGGCCATGAAGCTGAACGATTCGATCAGGCGCTCGACATACGGGTCCGCCACCTCGCCGGCCTGCATGCCGAGCCGACGCGCGATCTTCGGATGCGCATGTGCGAACTCGGCGGCGAGCTCGCGCATGTAGATGAGTTCCTGGTTGTAGTAGTCGAGCAGTCGCGGGTCCATCGGAGAGGCCTCGTTGTGGTCGGGGTGTGCCGTGTTCAGCCGGCGCGCATGCCGGTGATCCGGATTTCGCTCGTTTCGAGATCCAGCGAGCTTTGCACCATGAATTCGAGCGGATACGGATCCATGTGGATCAGGCCGCGCACTTCGAAGGCGAGCACGTTGCGATGTTCGCCGGCGCTATCGACATCGGTGTCGGTGCGCGGCGATACCACGAGCGACTCCGGAATCAGCCGTGGCTCGAAATCGCCGATCGCGCGGCGGATCATGGTTTCGACGTCGCTCCACCGGCGCGATGCGATAAAGGTGCCGGCGAGCGGCGGCACGCCGAAATTGACGGTCGACGCGGCCGCTTGCGGATAGCGGGCGCGATCGATCCGGTCTTCGATACTCGTCGTGTTGAGCAGATAGGCGAGATCGCGCTGAACGATGTCGCGCATCTGCTTGCGCGTCGCCGTGTATGCCTCGGGCGCTTCGGTTTGTCGATGCGGGGCGTCGTCGCGCAGGCGGTCGAGCAGCGTCGGCATCAGATGCGAGCTGGCGCGCCGCGGCGTACGTGCGGTCGGGGCATCGGTACCGGGCTGGCGTTTTCGGCGTTCGGTCATGGCTTGATTCGCGTCGCGCGGATACGCGCCTCGATGCGCGCGATCCGATCGGCGGGCGGGACGCGGCGTGCGCGCCGCGTGGCCGCTGTATCGACGAAGACGAGCATCGTCATGCCGAGTCCTTGCGCAAGGGGGCGGCGAGCGGACTGTCCACGGAGAGCGCGTGGTGCTCGCGCCGAGTCAGCGGCGGCGGGGCGACGGCGCCGTGCGCGGCCTCGGCATGAAACTCGGGCGGCGCGAACAGTCGCAGGATTTCCGGAACGGCTCCGTCATCGGTCAGCGCTTTCGCGTGTCTGCCCAGAGGGCCGAAGGCATCCTCGATCGTGAGATCGCCGGACAGGAAGGTCTCGATCGAGTTCGAATGCGGCTGGCTTTCGCGGGCAGGCGGATCGTGCGGCTGATCGGGCGAGACCTCGGCCGTGAGCGTGTCGTCCGCCGATGGGATCCATGCCGAATCGGGCGGTGCGTCGGGGGCGGCGAGGGCGCGCCAGTACTGCGCGTGCAGTGCGTCGATCAGCGCATCGGTGTGACCGGATTCGATGTCGGCCGCGTTCTCGGCGGCATGCGTTCGCGTGGCGCCTTCCTGGGTGCCGATGCCGAGCAGGCCGAGTATGTCGCCGTCGGCGCGCGCGCAATCGAGGGTGCCGTCCAGCCGCAATGCTTCGGCAACGGACTGCGGATGTGTTTTCTCCGGCGCGGGTGCGACGAGCAAGGTGTTCGATCGACGATGCCGGGACAGGCGAAGGAAGCGCATGAACGGGTTCGATTTGCGAAAGATCGGGAAATCAAACGAGAGTATCGATGAATCTTTCATCTCAAAAAATACCTGCTCAATAAAATGTCGAGCGGTGACTTGAAAATCGATTGTTAAATAATGCAACGCCGAAAAGGAAATGTGATTCGAATCAAAAGATTGGTGTCTTTTTCTCATGTTCCGCATGGTGTTGTTTCGCTGTTTATCTCGAAATAACAAAGGTTTGCTGGCAGGCCTTGCGGTGGGGGAGCGAGACGCTCGTACGAGTCCGATACATGGCTTGCGAATGCGCTCCACGCGATGAAATATAGGATTTGTACGAATTTGCATTAAATTTAATCGGGTCGATTAATGCGTTGACGTATTTATTGTTTCGTGTTGATAATTCGGCTCCTGATTCGAGTTGGCCGTTTTTTTGAATCGGAGAGAGAAGCGTGTTTTCGAGCGATCGGGATCGCGTCCGGCGTGGCGACCATCAAGGATTCCTCATCGCTGTGACGGATTCGCTCGCCACACGCTAACGAACAAAACCGGACCACCATGAACATTTCACGCCAGACCTTGTTCGGCAAGCTCGGGGTCGAGCTCTACCGCGGAATCGAATCGGCGACGAGTTTCTGCAAGCTGCGCGGGAACCCGTTCGTCGAGCTCGTCCACTGGCTGCACCAACTGCTCCAGCAGCCGGACGGCGACCTGCAGCGGATCGTGCGCCATGCGGATGTCGATCGCGATGCGCTCGAGCGCGACCTGGCGCGGGCGCTGGCTGCGCTGCCGGCCGGCGCGAGTTCGATCAGCGATTTCTCCTGGCACATCGAAACGGCCATCGAGCGCGGCTGGGTGCTGGCGACCCTCGGCCATGGCGATCGTCGCGTGCGCGGCGCATGGCTGATCGCAGCGCTGGTCTCGACACCCGAACTGCGGCGCGTGCTCCTCGCCATTTCCGCCGAGTTCGGCAAGATCCCGGTGGCGAGTCTTGGCGACGTGCTTCCCGCGTGGATCGACGGGTCGCCGGAGGCGTCGGACGAGCCGTACGATCGCAGCAAGCTCGCGCCGGCGCTGCCGGGCGAGGCCTCCGGTGCCGTGTCGGACGCGCCGAACGGCAACGCGCTCGAGCGGTATTGCCTCGATCTCACTGCGCGAGCACGCGCCGGCGAAATCGATCCCGTTATCGGCCGCGAGCTGGAAATCCGCACCATGATCGACGTGCTGCTGCGTCGGCGGCAGAACAATCCGCTGATCACCGGCGAGGCCGGTGTCGGCAAGACCGCGGTGGTGGAGGGGTTGGCGCATGCGATCGCCGCGGGCAACGTGCCGCCGAATCTGGCCGACGTGCGATTGCTGAGCCTCGATGTCGGCGCGCTGCTGGCGGGCGCCAGCATGAAGGGCGAATTCGAGGCGCGCTTGAAGGGCGTCCTCGAGGCCGCAGCACGCTCGGCGGCGCCCATCATCCTGTTCGTCGACGAAATCCATACGCTGATCGGCGCAGGCGGGCAAGCCGGCACCGGCGACGCCGCGAACCTCCTGAAACCGGCGCTCGCGCGCGGCACGATCCGCACCATCGGCGCGACGACCTGGGCCGAATACAAGCGGCATATCGAGAAGGATCCCGCGCTGACGCGGCGCTTTCAGGTGTTGCAGGTCGCGGAGCCGTCCGAAGCGGCGGCGGCCGACATGGTGCGCGGCCTCGCGTCGACGTTTTCGTCGCATCACGGCGTCGTCGTACGGGACGAAGCGATCCGCGCTGCAGTAACGCTGTCGCATCGTTACATTCCGTCGCGTCAATTGCCGGACAAGGCGATCAGCCTGCTCGACACCGCGTGCGCGCGCGTCGCGCTGTCGCAGCACGCGACGCCGCGCGAACTCGACGACGTGCGGCAGCGCCTGGCTGCCGCGCGCACCGAAGAAACGCTGCTGGTACAGGAGGCCCGTATCGGTCTCGAAGCGGACAAGGCGCTGCATCGCGTGCGCACGCGCATCGACGCACTGGCGACGGAAGAAGCGGCACTCGCGGATCGCTGGCGCGCACAGGCGCAGGCCGCGCAGGCGTTGCTTTCCGCGCGCGAAGCCGCGATCGCGGACGAGCCCGATTCGCCGGTATCGCTCGACAGCTTGCGTGAACTCGAACGGACGCTGGCGGCGCTGCAGGGCGATGCGCCGCTCGTCTTTCCCGAAGTGGACGCCGCCATCGTCGCCGAGATCGTTTCGGACTGGACCGGCATCCCGGTCGGCCGCATGGTCACCGACGAGATCGTCGCCGTGCGCCGCCTTCCGGAAACGCTCGCGGCACGTGTGATCGGGCAAAGCGATGCACTGAGCCTGATCGGCGAACGCGTGCAGACCGCGCGGTCGGGGCTGACCGATCCGAACAAGCCGCTGGGCGTGTTTCTGCTGGCGGGGCCGTCCGGCGTCGGCAAGACCGAAACGGCGCTGGCGCTGGCCGAGGCGCTATACGGCGGCGAGCAGAACCTGATCACGATCAACATGAGCGAGTACCAGGAAGCCCACACCGTGTCGGGCCTGAAAGGCGCGCCGCCCGGCTATGTCGGCTACGGCGAGGGCGGTGTGCTGACCGAAGCGGTACGCCGGCGGCCCTACGCGGTCGTGTTGCTCGACGAGATCGAAAAGGCGCATCGCGACGTGCACGAAATGTTCTTCCAGGTGTTCGACAAGGGCTACATGGAAGACGGCGACGGCCGCCATATCGACTTCCGCCATACCACCATCCTGCTGACGAGCAACGTCGGCGCCGAGCTTAGCGCGAGCCTGTGTGCGGATCCGGCGCTGGCACCGGATCTCGACGGCCTGCGCGACGCGCTGGCACCGGAACTGCTCAAGGTATTCCCGGCGGCGTTCATGGGGCGTGTGACCGTCGTGCCGTACCGGCCGCTCGCCGCGGACGCGCTCGCGAGCATCGTCCGCCTGCATCTGGACCGCGTCGCGAAACGCATGGCACACACCCACGACATCGCGCTCGTGTGCGACGACGCAGTCGTGCACTA
Organism: Burkholderia sp. BC1; assembly: GCF_052683555.1. NCBI lineage: Bacteria > Pseudomonadati > Pseudomonadota > Betaproteobacteria > Burkholderiales > Burkholderiaceae > Burkholderia > Burkholderia sp. BC1. The sequence continues at coordinate 321 of NZ_JBQYLP010000011.1, read as the reverse complement.
CATCGTCGGCCGTTGCCTCGTTCAGGAGACGGGCGCGCGCGTGCTGATCGGCTTCATCGAACAGCATGTGCTGCCGCGCCTTTCCGCGCTCTGGCTCGATGCGTTCGCATCGCGCGTGCCGCTCGCGCGCATCGCGATCGGCGTAACCGATTCCTCCGCGTCGCCCGCACAGGCGCTGACGTTCGAGGCCACCCCTTCTCATCCTCTCGAGCCGCGTCGTTGAGCTCGATATCCGTCAACCCCTGTCAGGAGACCGTTCATGTCCGCTAGGGAAACGCTGATTTATTCGGCTCGGCGGTCATCGCAGACGTAGCCGAGGAC
>NZ_JBQYLP010000010.1:0-140883 GCF_052683555.1 Burkholderia sp. BC1 | reverse complement strand
TTGGAATCTGAATCTCAACCCGCCTCACACACGAAATTCCGGATACCTCCCCATGACACGCCCTTGCCCGACCCCGCCCTCCCTACCTCGGCGAAACCACAATCGCCGCCCGTCGATTCTGCGCCCTGCCCATCGGCATTCGGTTATCGCCGACCGGATCGTGCTTCCCTCTCCCCACGATCGCGATGCGTCGCGCATCGAGCCCGACGTCGATCAGTTCGATCGCGACCACCTCCGCACGCCGACGCGACAGCTCGAGATCGTAGCCGTCAGCGCCTTCATCATCCGTGTATCCGTACACCCGCACGCCATCGATCCCCGCCGAGTGCAGCGTGCGCCCGATCCGCTCGACGATCCGCCGCACGTCGGGCTTCAGGTTGTAGCGATCGAAATCGAACAGAATCGGGCCGGCCGCGCCAAATTCGAAGCCCTGCTCGGTCTCCTTGAAGCCGGCCGACTTGAGCGTCGTCACCTGCGTCTCGGTCAGGCCGCGATGCGGCGGCGCCGTATGGCAGCCCGCGCTCAGCAGCACTCCCAGCAGCGTCGCGCCGCCGACCCACATGCGCCCCCGGCGCACAGGCAACGAGTGTCCCATCATCGCCCCCTTTCCACACGAATATGCGCGCGACGCCATCGGCATCACGCCGATCCCGCCGCCCCGCCCGCCGACTGCCACGATCCCGGTCGCGTGCGCTTCGCGCGATACATCGCGGCGTCCGCCGCGCGCAGCAAACCGGTCGCGTCCGACGCATGATCGGGATACAGCGCGATCCCGACGCTCATCATCGTCGCGACCATGCGCCCGTCGGACAGCTCGATCGACGGCGCCATGCCGGACAGGATCGCATCCGCGATCCGGCCGACGCTGCCCGCCTCGCGCACGGCCTCAAGCATCACCGCGAACTCGTCGCCGCCGAGCCGCGCGATCAGATCGGCGTCGCGCAACTGCGCGCGCAGCCGCGCCGCGATCCCGATCAGCACCGCGTCGCCCGCCTCATGACCGAAGCAGTCGTTGATCTCCTTGAAGCCGTCGCAGTCGAGATACAGAATCGCGACACGCTGCCCGGTTGCGCCGGCCTCGCCGAGCGCACGCGCGAGCCGCGACTCGAACTGCACGCGATTCGGCAGCCCGGTGAGCGCATCGTGCATCGCCTTGTGTGCGAGCGATGCGTTCTCGTGACGCAGCGTGTCCTGCCACTGTTCGAATTCGTCGAGCAACGCATTGAAGTCCGCGCCGAGCTGATTGAGCTCGTCGATCGCGACCGGCTCGACCCGTCGCCCGAACGCACGCTCGCGTCGCACGGCATGCGCGACGTCGGCCAGCGCGCGCAGGGGCGCGACGATGTTGCGCATCAGCCGCTTCGAACTGACGTAAGCGCCGAGCACGCTGACGATCAGGCAGCCCAGAATGCCGCCGATGCCGCCGAGCAGGAAACCGAAGAACTGTTGTCCGCGCCCGCGCACGACGACATGTCCGACGACGATGCCGTCGTGCAGCACCGCTACGCTCGCGGGCCCCGGCAGCGCGAAATCCGCAACCGCGCGTTCGACGCGCGCGAGCCGGCTAGGCGCACGCAACTGCCACGTTGCGAACGGCCGCCCGTCCGCATCGGTGACGACGACCTGCGCGACGTCCTCGTCCGCAGCAATCAGCGCGATCGCCTCCGCCGCCGCGACGCGGTCGCGAAACACGAGTGCGGCCTCGACCGTATAGGCCAGCGAGCGCGCGAGCAGGTTCAGGTTGTTGCCGGCATACGCGCGCAATGCGATCACGGCGACGACGATCAATGACACGGCGGCCATCGCGACGGCGACGAACGCGAGCCGCAGATGCGCGCGTCGCAACACGCTTTGCAGCGTCGGGCGCGGCACGCGCGAAGACGAAAGGGGCGGCGCGGATCGGGTCATGGCGTCACCGGCCGCCGCGCGAGATTGAGCACGTTCGGATGCACGCGCACGCCGCTGCGCGCCACCGCATCGAGATTGATGTCGAACGTGACGGGCTCGCCGTCGACGTTCAGACAGAACATGCCGCCCGCGATGCACGACGGATCGTGTTCCGCGATCGTCAGCACCGGATGCCCGGCGACCGCATGCCGGACCTGCGCGCGTTCGTCGTCGCTCAGCACGCCGAGATAGACGACGTCGCACGCGCTGCCGAGCGCGCGTTCGTCGAAGCGGATGCGCTGCACGTCGAGCGGTGTCGCGCCGGCCTGCAGCGTGTCGATCAGTCCGCCCGCATAGTCGGGCCGGCCCACGATGCAGAGACGCAACCGGGCCGGCTGCGTCGGCCAGCGCGTGAAGCTGACGATGCCGAGCACGACGCGCCGCACGGCGGCGTCGTGCGGCGGCAGGGCCGCCTCAGCCTCGGCGGCGCTTGCGGGCGGCGCGGCGGCGATGCTCGCCGCTTCGTCGGGCGCGCCCGCGTATGCGGCAAATCCGGCGAGCGCGGCCGGCACGGCGCCGAGCGCGCACGCGAGCGCGAGCGCGAGCAGCACATGGCGCAACGACGCGGCCCGGCCGCAGCGGCCGAACGTCGTCCGCGCGGCCGTCGCTGCCGCGCCCGCCGGCGCCGGTGCAGTCGGGCAATCTGCAGCCGGCGCGCACACTGTCGCAACCATGATCGAAACATCCGCTGGCGTCCTTCCCGGCGCAGCCGACTGCACGTCGCCATGCGCGTGCAGCGGCACCGTATCGCGCGCACGGTTGCTTCCATCTTAGGTAGAAACGCGTGCGGCCAGCAGTGGGAAACACCCGCGAAAAATCGAAAGTGTGCGGCAGCCGTCACGTGCATCACGATGCACGCGCAATTGTTCAGCGGATTGAGCGCAGATGGACGTCAAACTTCATACGTTCATCGGCGCCGCCCGCACGCGCGATGCACGATGCGCGATGCGCGATGCACCGCGATCGTTTCGCACGCTACGAAACCGCCGACAAATCGAACGGTGTCTCACGCAACCGTTTGCCGGTCAATCGGAACACCGCGTTCGCGATCGCCGGCGTAACGGCAGGACTCGACAGTTCCCCGACACCGCCCGGCTTCGCGCGGTCGCCCTGCACGATGTGAATGTCGGTTTCCGGCATGTCGTTCATGCGCATCACGCGATACGCGTCGAAGTTCGACTGCTGCACGCGGCCGTTGCCGATGTCGATGCGGTCGGCCGTCGCGTGGCCGAGCCCCCACATCAGCCCCCCGTACAGTTGCTCCTCGACGCCGGCCGGCGACACCGCGATCCCGCAGTCGGCGATGCACGTGAGCTTCGCGACCCGCACCGCGCCCTCGGCGTCGCGAGCGACCCGCGCGACCACCGCGACGTAGCTGTCGTAGGCCTGATTCGTCGCGACGCCGAGCGCGACGCCGTCCGGCAGCGGCTGCCCCCAGCCGGCGCGCGTCGCGGCCTCGCGCAGCACGGCCGCGTGCCGCGGGCGGTCGCGCATGTGCGCGAGCCGGAACTCGACGGGGTCGCGCGCGGCCGCATGCGCCGCCTCGTCCATCAGCGACTCGACCGCGAATACGTTCGGGATATAGCTGACCGCGCGATACCAGCCGGTCGGCACGCCGGTCTCCAGACGAATCCAGCCGATGTCGCGATGCGGCGCCGCATAGGCGAACTCCCATTTCGTGAGCGCCTCGGTCGTGCTGAAGTCCATGCGGTCCGCGCGCTCGAGATAACCGGGCTCCCATTGCTGCGGCGAAGCGGGCATCACGCCGCGCAGCCACAGCGACGCGAGATTGCCGCGCGCGTCGAGCACCGCGCGTGCACGGTGACAGCTTGCCGCGTGATAGAACAGCGCGCGCATCTCGTCCTCGCGGCTGTTCATCAGCTTCACCGGCTTGCCGGTCTTCACCGCGAGCCAGGTCGCCTCGAACAGCCAGTACTTCGATTCGCGCGCGCCGAAACTGCCGCCCGATACGCGCTCATGCAGCGTCACGCGGTGCGCGGGAATACCGCCGATCACCTGAGCGGCCTCCATTGCCGTGGACGGCACCTGCAGCCCGCCCCAGTATTCGATTCCGCCGTCGCGCGCCCATACGGTCACGTTGATCGGCTCGAGCGGATTCGCGGCCTTGTACGGCATCGCATAGGTCGCATCGACCGTGGGCGCGCCCGCGAGCGACGCGTTCGCGGGATCGCCGTCGCGGATCGTCGGCACGACGCGCGCGGCCGCATCGTCGACCCACGCGGCCTGCCGCGCGGCCAGCCTACTGCTGTCGAACGTCTCGAACAGGCTGTCCTCCCATTCGATCTTCAGCGCGGCCTGCGCGCGGTGCGCGGACCAGTAGTCGTCGGCCAGCACAGCGACGCCCGCCTGATTGCCGCCGAGCACGTCGGGGCGCGGCGGAATCTGCAGCACGTCGCGCACGCCGGGCATCGCGAGCGCGGCCTTCGCGTCGACGCTGCGCACGCGTGCGTCGATCACCGGCGCGCGCGTGACGACGGCGACCAGCATCCCCGGCAGCGATACGTCGATGCTGTACGGAAACGATCCGTCGGCCTTTTGCGCGGCGCCGCGCTTGCGCCGCAGCTTGCCGATATAGCGGAATTGCGCGGGGTCCTTCAGCGCGACACGCTGCGGCGCCGGCAACCGTGCGGCAGCCGATGCAAGTGATCCGTACGTCGCGCGGCGTCCGCTCGCCGCATGCTGCACGGCGCCGTCGGCCGTCGTGCATGTCGACGCGCGCACGTTCCATTGCCGCGCGGCCGCTTCGACGAGCATCGCGCGCGCAGTCGCGCCCGCCTCGCGCAGCCGGTCGTACTCCATCGCGACGCTCGTGCTGCCACCGGTCGAGAACACCTTCCACAACGGATGGATGTAGTCGGCGAAGAACGGATCCTCCGGCGTGATGACCTCGACCCTGAACGGATCGACGTCCAGTTCCTCCGCGACGAGCGCCGCGAGCGCGGTGCGCGTGCCGGTGCCCGAATCGTGCTTGTGCACGACGAGCTTGATCGTGTCGTCAGGGAGCACGCGCACCCATGCGTTCGGCTCGAATTCGCCGGCGGCCGGATGCGGGTCGCCGCTCGCGCGTGGGCCAGCCGCCGTTGCATCGGCCAGCCGGAAACCGACGGCGACGCCGGCCGTGAGCAGCGCGGCGCTCTGCTTCAGAAAGCGGCGCCGCGGGGTGTCGTCGATGGGCGGCATCGGTGCGGTTCGATCGTGTCGCATCTCATGCCTCCTTGGCGGCGCCGGCCACCGCGTCGAGCGCGGGGTCGCCCGACGCCGCGCGCTTGATCGCGCGATGGATGCGCGCATAGGTGCCGCACCGGCACACATTGCCCGACATCGCGGACACGATCGCCGCGTCGTCGACGGGCCGGCCGCCGTTCAGCAGCGCGGCGGCCTGCATCAGCTGGCCCGGCTGGCAATAGCCGCATTGCGGCACGTCTTCGGCGACCCATGCGAACTGCAACGGATGCCGTCCGTCCGGCGACAATCCCTCGATCGTCGTCACCTTGCGGCCCTGCACCGCGACGGCCGGCATCACGCACGACCGCACGGCCTGCCCGTCGACATGCACCGTGCATGCGCCGCACAATCCCTTGCCGCAGCCGAATTTCGTGCCGGTGAGCTTGAGCCGGTCACGCAGCACCCAGAGCAACGGCATATCGTCCGGTACCTGGTCGAGCGAATGGCGTGTATCGTTCACGACGATGTCGATCATGCGCGGTCTCCTGAGTCGGGTCGTGGGGTCGCGCATCGCCGTGCGCGGTATCGCATTATCGAAACGCGGCGCGCTCGCGCGCCAGCGATCATTTCGTCGATTCCCTGTCAGTCGGACTAACAGATGCTCAAGCGATACCCTTCGATCCAGTCGATGCAGGCATTTCTGCAGGCCGCGCGGGTCGGCAGCTTCTCAAGCGCCGCACGCCAGCTCGCGCTGACGCACAGCGCGATCAGTCAGCAGATCCGCTCGCTCGAGGAATTCATCGGCCAGCCGCTGTTCGTGCGCACGGGCGGCCGCGTGAGCCTCACCGATGCGGGCACGCTGCTCGCCAACCAGTTGTCGGACGGCCTCGAGCAGATCGATCGCGCGCTGTCGTCCGTGAAGGGTCGCCCGAGCGCGCCGTCACTGCGGCTCGACGTCGATCCCGAACTGATGCAGGGCTGGCTGCCGGCGCGCATGCCGGCACTGATGCGCGTACTCGGCGGCACGACGCTGACGGTGCTGTCGGCGCCGCGCCACGATCGCGATGCGTTCGATCGCGTCGATGTCGCACTGCGCTACGGCTACGGCGAATGGGAAGGCGTCGACAGCGCGCTGGTCGGCCCGGATCGGCTGACCGCGATGGCCTCGCCGGCGCTGCTCGAACGCTACGGGTTGCGCGCGCCGCTCGCACCGGCCGGCGTGCTGACGCTGCCGCTGCTCGGCTATACGAAACGCTCGTGGATTCCGTGGCTCGAAGCGGCCGGACTCGCGCCGGTCGAACCCGATACGATCGCGGTGTTCGACAACGCGGCCGGGCTCGTCGCCGCGCTCGCCGCAGGGCTCGGCGCGGGCCTCGCACGCGGGCTGCTCGCCGCCGACGCTCGCCGCGACGGCCGGCTCGTCGAGCTGTGCACGATCGCGATTCCGACGCACTACAACCTCCATGCGATCTGGCCGCGCGAGCAGCACGCGCGCGTGAAGCCGCTGCTCGATGCGATCGGCGCGCTGGTCGCGCAAACGCTCGCGCGCTGAGTCACGCGCGGTATTCGGCCGCGACTTCGCGCACCGTATCGAGAAACGCGCCGAGCACGGCGGACGTGTCGTCCGCGCGGTAGCGCGCCTGCAGCGACACTTCGAGTTCGGGCGCGAGCAGCGGCACGAACGACACGCCACCCGTCGAGATCTGCCGCGCCGACGCCGGCAGCAATGCGACGCCGAGCCCCTCGCGCACGAGCGACAGCAGCGTGTGCACCTCGACGACCTCGTGCTCGATCCGCGGCGTGAAGCGCGCGTCCACGCAACACTGTTGCAGGAAGCGCGCGAGCTGCGAATGGCGCAACCCGAACGACACGAAGCGCTCGTTCGCGAGCTCGCCGAGCGCGATCGCATCGCGCGACGCGAGCCGATGATCGAGCGGCAGCGCGGCCACCGCCGTTTCGCGCACGACGACCTCGCTGCGGATCGCCGGATCGTGCTGGAACAGCCGGAAGAAACAGACGTCGAGCCGCTTCTCCTTGAGCGCATCGATCTGCGCGGCCGGCGTCATCTCGTGCAGCGACCACTGCACGTGCGGGTGCCGCTCGGCGAACACGCGCAGCGCGCGCGGAATCGGCGCGACCATCGCGGAGCTGATGATGCCGACCGCGACGCGGCCTTTTTCGCCGCGCCCCGCGCAGCGCGTCAGATCGATCGCGCGGCCGAACTGCGCGACGATCAGCGGCACCTGCTCCTTCAGTGTTTTCCCTGCCTCGGTCAGCTCGACGCGATGCTGCGAGCGCACGAACAACGCGGTGCCGAGCTGTTCCTCGAGCAGCCGGATCTGCTGGCTCAGCGGCGGCTGCGAGATATGGAGCCGCGCGGCCGCGCGCCCAAAATGCAGCTCGTCCGCAAGCACCGCAAAGTAACGCAACACACGCATGTCCATATCGGAAACGTATCAAGAGCGTCAGTAAAAAATATTGTACAGAGCGCATTTGGCTTGTGACACTCGGTCCCAAGCAGCAGTGCACGTCGCAGTGTGTCACTCGATGCCGGCGAGGGGAAGGCGCCAAAAAAGGACGCCTTGAAAAGGGCCGCGTGAATCCGACCGGAACGGTCGCTTCATCGACGTGCCTGCCCGCGACCCGGCAACCGGCCCTTCCGGTTCCTCTCAAGGAGATCGAGTAGATGATCATCGACACAAGCTGTTATCCGACGAACCTCGTCGACCTCGCGTGGCGCCACGACGGCGAGCCGTTCACCGGCGAGCGCCTGATCGACACGATGAACGGCCCGTTCCTCATCAACGGCAAGCCGCGCCGCATCGACAAGGCGTTCATCCAGCCGCCGCAGGGCAATACGATCTACACGTACACCGACGGCGAAAAGTCCGGCACCGAATCGATCGACGCGTACATGGCGTACACCGTCGAGATGGTGCGCAAGTATCCGGACCGCTTCATCGGCTGCTTCGTCTACAACCCGCGATGCGGCGTCGAGAACGGCGTCAACGCGATCGACCACTACGTGCGCAAGCTCGGCTTCAAGATGGTCCAGTTCCAGGCGAACATGCACGCGTACCGGCCCGACCGCGCGCTCGACTGGCTGCGGCCCGCGCTCAAGAAATGCGCGGAGCTCGGCGTGCTCGTGAAGCTGCATACGGGCGACGGCCCGTACAGCATCCCGACCGAATGGGTGCCGATGATCAAGGAATTCCCGACGGTCAATTTCATCATGGCGCACTTCGGCGTGCAGACGGGCGGCGTCTACTGCTTCGAGCCGTTCCAGCTCGCGATGGATTTGCCGAACGTGTACTGCGAATCCGGCTGGTGCCTGCAGTCGCGCATCGTCGAATTCGCGAAGGTGCTGCCGACACACAAGATCCTGTTCGGCTCCGACACGCCGCCGAACGAACCGGGCATGTGGCTGCGCCTGCTCGAAGTGCTGTGCTTCGATCCGCCGCAAGGCATGAATCTCGACGAGGACACGCTCGAGGACTACCTCGGCAACAACACCGCGCGGATGATCGGCCTCGCACCGACGCCCGCGCCGCGCACCGTCGACGAAGCGAAAGCGCTGCTGGCCGCCTGACGCCGCATTCCCTGTCCCGATTCCGGAGCATTGCATGATCATCGATACGCACCTGCACCCGACCAACCTCGTCGACGAAGCGTGGCGCCACACCGGCGAGCCGTTTACCGGCGAACGCCTGCTGAAGATGATGGACGGCCCGTACATCATCAACGGCAAGCCGCGCCGCATCGACATGGGCTTCATCCAGCCGCCGCCCGGCAACACCGGCTATCGCGACGGCAACCGCCGCGGCCGCGAAGGCATTCGCGACTACATGGCCTATATCGCCGAACTGACGCAGAAGTACCCGGACCGCTTCATCGGCAACTTTACGTACAACCCGCGCTGGGGCCCGGAGAACGGCGCGGCGGAACTCGAGTTTCACATCAAGGAGTACGGCTTCAAGATGGTGAAGCTGCACGCCAACATGCACGGCTATCGGCCCGATCGCGCGCTCGACTGGCTGCGCCCCGCGATGAAGGTCTGCGCGAAGTACAACACCGTCGTGCTGATTCATACCGGCGACGGCCCGTACACGATCCCGACGCAGTTCTACCCGATCATCCGCGAATTCCCGATGGTGAACTTCATCATCGGTCACTTCGGGATCCAGACGGGCGGCAACTATTCGTTCGAGGCGTTCTGGATGGCGATGGACACGCCGAACGTCTATTGCGAATCGGGCTGGTGCTACCAGTCGCGGATCGTCGAATTCGCGCGCCAGCTTCCGCGCCACAAGATCGTGTTCGGCACCGATTCGCCGCCGAACGAACCGGGCATGTGGCTGCGCGAGCTCGAGATGCTGTGCGGGCCGGCCCCGCAAGGCATGGATCTCGACGAAGACGGGCTCGAGGACTACATGGGCAACAACATCGCACGGCTCGTCGGCATCGAGCCGACGAAACCGCCGAAGGACCTCGCCGAAGCCGAGAAGCGCCTGAAGGCGACGTACGTGTAAGCGCGCGCGGCCGGACCGCGCGCACACATGCGCGTGCGGTCCGGCCATTTCTGTTCCGTATCCGACGGAGTGCATCATGGCGTCGAGCCTTTTCGCCGAGCAGCAGGATTTTCATCACTTCGCGAACGCCTATCGCGCGCATTACCCCGACGACGTGCTCGCGATCGCGCAGCCATTGTCGGCGGACGAGGACGTGACGGCCGTCGTCGCGTCGCTCGCGGCGCGCGGGCGGCACGACATGCTCGTCTGCGAGCGCGTCGACGGTCTCGCGGTGCCGCTCGTCACGAACGTGTTTGCGTCGCGCACACGCATCGCGCGGCTGTTCGGCGTCGACACGCACGATCTGTTCGATGCATGGCAGCGGCGCGCGAACGCGCCGATCGCGCCGGTCTTCGTATCGCACGGGCCCGTGCTCGATCACGTGCTCGAAGGCGACGCGGTCGATCTCGCGCAGTTGCCGATGATCCGCCACTTCGAAACCGATCGCGGTCCGTACGTGACGAACGCGGTGATCGTCGCGGAAGATCCCGAAACGGGCATCGCGAACCTCAGCTATCACCGCTCGATGCGCGCCGCGCGCAATGCGCTCGCGACGAGCCTGCATTCGCGCGGCCATCTGTGGCGGATGCTGCACGCGGCGAAGTCGCGCGGCGATACGCTGAAGGTCGCGATGGTGATCGGCGCGCATCCGCTGTTCATGCTGGCCGCCGCTGCGCGCGTGCCGTTCGGCGTCGACGAGCGCGCAATCGCGGGCGGGCTGTTCGGCGCGCCGCTGCAGCTCGTGCGCACGCCGCGTTACGGGATCGGCGTGCCGGCCGCGGCCGAGTTCGTGCTCGAAGGCACGATCGATCCCGACGCACACGCCGAGGAAGGCCCGTTCGGCGAATTCACCGGTTATTCGTCGGACCGATCGACGAACAACGTGCTGCGCGTCGACACGATGATGCGGCGCCACGATGCGTGGCTCGTCGACGTGGTCGGCGGCCCGTATGCGGAGCACCTGACGCTCGCGCGGCTGCCGCGCGAAGCCGAGATGAGCGAGAAGCTGAAGGCGCGCTTCCCGGCCGTCACCGCGATCCACTATCCGAATTCGGGCACGCACTTTCACTGCTACGTCGCGCTGAAGCAGACACGCGACGGCGAAGCGCGGCAGATCATGCTCGCGCTGCTCGGCTGGGATCCGTATCTGAAGAACGTCGTCGCCGTCGACAGCGACGTCGACATCACCGACGACGCGCAGGTGCTCTGGGCCATCGCCACGCACTTCCAGCCGCATCGCGACCTGTTCGTCGTCGACGGCCTGCCGGGCAGCCCGCTCGATCCATCGTCGTCGGCCGACGGCACGACGTCGCGGATGGGCCTCGATGCGACGCGCGGCGCGCGCTTCGACGGCGTGCGCGCACGCGTCGGCGACGCCGCGATGCAGCGCGTGGCGCAGCTCGTCGCGCAACTCGACGGAGCCGCGCGATGAGCGCGCGCCGCCTCGTGGTCGGCATCAGCGGCGCGTCGGGCTTCGTGTACGGGATGCGGCTGCTCTCGCTGCTGCGCGCGCTCGACATCGAAACGCACGTGGTCGTATCGCGCGCCGCCGCGCTGACGATGGCGCACGAGACCGACTGCAAGCTCGCGGACGTCGCCGCGCTCGCCGGCGTCCTGTACCGCAGCGACGACATCGCGGCGCCGATCGCGAGCGGCTCGTTCCGCACGCTCGGCATGATCGTCGCGCCGTGCTCGATGAAGACGCTCGCGGAGATCGCGAGCGGTTTGACGTCCGGCTTGATCTCGCGCGCGGCCGACGTCGCGCTGAAGGAGCGCCGCCGGCTCGTGCTGCTCGCGCGCGAAACGCCGTACACGCTCACGCACCTGCGCAACATGGCGGCCGTCACCGAAATGGGCGCGATCGTCGCGCCGCCCGTGCCCGCGTTCTACGCGCGCCCGGCATCGCTCGACCAGATGATCGATCACACGCTCGGCCGCGTGCTCGATCTGTTCGACATCGATTCCCGCACCGTCCATCGCTGGAAGGACAACGATTCGCAGCCCCACCGACTCAACGGAGACGCATCATGACGCATATCCACACCACGCACAGCGACGTCGAGAAGATCCCGGTCACCGTGCTCACCGGCTTTCTCGGCGCGGGCAAGACCACGCTGCTCAACTACATCCTGCGCGAAAAGCACGGCCGCAAGATCGCGGTGATCGAGAACGAGTTCGGCGAGATCGGCATCGACGGCGGCCTCGTGCTGGAATCGACCGAGGAAATCTACGAGATGACGAACGGCTGCGTGTGCTGCGTCGGCGCCGTGCGCGAGGATCTCGTGCGCATCGTGCGGATGCTCGTCGCGCGGCCCGACCGGCTCGATCACATCATCGTCGAGACGAGCGGCCTCGCCGATCCGTATCCGGTCGCGCAGACGTTCTTTCTCGACGATCCGATCGCCAAGGAAGTCGCGCTCGATGCGGTCGTCACGATGGTCGATGCGAAACACATTCGCGCGCATCTCGACGACCTCGTGCTCGACGGCCGCGACAACCAGGCGGTCGACCAGATCGTCTGCGCGGACCGCATCGTGATCAACAAGGTCGATCTCGTCGACGCGGCCGACGTCGAATCGCTGAGCGCGCGGCTGCGCGAACTGAACGCGACGGCCGAGATCGTCACGTCGAGCTATGCGCAGGTCGACCTCGATCGCATTCTCGGCGTCGGCGCGAACGAGTTCGCGCAGATTCTCGTCGAGAGCGACGGGCTGCACGCGGACACGGACGCGCATGCCGACGGCCATGCGGACGAACACGCGGCGCACGACGCGCACGGTGGCCACGATACGCACGCGCAGGGCGACCACCCCGGCCACGACAGCCACCCCAACCACGACGATCACGACGACCACGAACACGAACACGACCCGAGCGTGTCGTCGGTCGGGATCGAAGTCGACGCCGACGTCGATCTCGACGCGCTCGAAGCGTGGCTCGCGGAGCTGCGCGACGCCGACACCGCGAACCTGTTCCGGATGAAAGGGATTCTCGCGGTGCACGGCCGCGCGCAGCGCTACGTGCTGCAGGGCGTGCACGGCGTGATCGAATTGCGCGCCGCGCAGGCGTGGGGCACGGAGCCGCGTGCGTCGCGCATCGTCTTCATCGGCCGCGATCTCGATCGCGCCGCGCTGACCGACCGTTTCCATGCCTGTCTCGCCGCGCCGGTCGCGGCCTGACGGGGCGCCAGGCGCGCGCATGCCGCGCGCGCCGGATCACGAACATCAGGAGACACGCCCATGCACTCTGCCTCACATCCCGTCGACCGCATACTGCCGCGCCGTCAGATGCTGACGCTCGGCCTGCAGCACATGCTCGTCGCGTATATCGGCGCGATCGCGGTGCCGCTGATCGTCGCATCCGCACTGAAGATGTCGGCCGCCGATACGACCGTGCTGATCAGCACCGCGCTGTTCTGCTCGGGGATTTCGACGATCCTGCAGACGGTCGGCGTCTGGAAGCTCGGCGTGCGCCTGCCGATCCTGCAGGGCGTCGCATTCAGCAGCGTCGGCCCCGTGATCGCGATCGGCCTCACGCCGGGCGTCGGCTTCGCGGGCGTGTGCGGCGCGGTGATCGGCGCCGGCATCGTCACGACGCTCGCCGCGCCGCTGATCGGCCGGCTGCGCCGGCTGTTCCCGCCGGTCGTCACGGGCTGCATCGTGACCGTGATCGGCCTGCAACTGTTTCCGGTCGCCTATCAGTGGGCGGGCGGCGGCGACGCGGCGAAGCTGCAGTTCGGCGAGCTGTCGTTTCTCGCGGTCGCGCTCGTCGTCGCGGTCTCGATCCTCGCGATCAACCGCTTCGCGAACGCGTTCCTGCGCAACCTGTCGGTGCTGATCGGGCTCGTCGCCGGCAGCCTGCTCGCCTATGCGCTCGGGATGGGCAATTTCACGAACGTCGCCGCGGCGCCGTGGTTCACCGTGCCGATTCCGTTCCACTTCGGCGCGCCGGTGTTCGCGGTCGTGCCGGTGCTCACGATGGTCGTCGTGATGATCGTGCAGATGGTCGAGTCGATGGGGCTGTTCGTCGCAATCGGCGACATCGTCGAGAAGCACGTCAGCGAGGACGACGTCGTGCGCGGGCTGCGCGCCAACGGCGTCGCGAGCGCGATCGCCGGCACGTTCGCCGCGTTTCCGTTCATCGCGTTCATGGAGAACGTCGGCCTCGTGATCCTGACCGGCGTGCGCAGCCGCTGGATCGTCGCGGTCAGCGGCGTGCTGATGTGCGTGGTCGCGCTGGTGCCGAAGATCGGCGCGGTCGTCGCATCGACACCGTCCGCCGCGCTCGGTGGCGCCGGCATCGCGATGTTCGGCGTCGTCGTCGCGGCCGGCGTGCAAACGCTCGCGAAGGTCGACTTCGAAAACAACCGCTACAACGTGCTGATCGTCGGCTTCACGATCGCGACCGCGCTGATCCCCGTGATGGCGCCGAAAGTGTTCGCGCACATGCCGGACTGGACGCAGCCGTTCCTGCACAGCGGCGTCGTCATCGCCTGCATCGTGTCGGTCGTGCTGAACGCGCTGCTGAACGGCGTGCAGGCGGCCGACCCCGCACCGGCGCACGTCGCCGCCGACGCGGCGCACGGCGGCCCGATGGCGCGCGAATGCGACTGACTATGCGACTGACTATGCGACTGACTAAGCGACTGAATTGCAGCGCGCTGCGCGCGGGCGCGGGCTCGCGTGCGGCGTGCGACTGCTCCTACCTTTACGAGGAAACCGAATCGTGAGCCTTCCGTCTGCTTCCCTGCTGATTCGCCGTCCGCTCGCGATCATGAGCGGCCGCACGGGCGCCGCCGCGCGGCTCGGCCGCGCCGACCTGCGCGTCCTCGACGGCCGGATCGAGGCGATCGCGCCCGATCTCGCGCCGCAGCCCGGCGAGCGCGTGATCGACGCGCGCGACTGCGTCGTCTATCCGGGCTGGGTCAACACGCATCACCATCTGTTCCAGAACCTGCTGAAAGCGGTGCCGGCCGGCATCAACGCCGATCTGCAGGCATGGCTCGCGGCCGTGCCCTATCCGCGCGTCGCACGCTTCACGCCGACGCTCGCGCGCATCGCCGCGCGGCTCGGCTTCGCCGAGCTGCTGCTGTCGGGCGTGACGACCTGCGCCGATCATCACTATCTGTATCACGCGGGCGGCACGACCGAGACCGGCGACCTGCTGTTCGACGAAGCGGCCGGCTTCGGCATGCGCTTCGTGCTGTGCCGCGGTGGTGCACTGCAGGCGGCGGGCGATCATCCGGGCTTCGCGGGCACCGCGCTGCAGCCCGAGACGCTCGACCAGATGCTCGCGGACATCGAGCGGCTGAAGGCGCGCTATCACGATGCGGGCGATGCATCGATGCGCCGCGTCGTCGTCGCGCCGACGACGCCGACCTTCTCGCTGCCGCCCGACCTGCTGCCCGAAGTCGTGCGTGCGGCGCGCGGGATGGGGCTGCGGCTGCACTCGCATCTGTCGGAGACGACGCGCTACGTCGATTTCTGCCGCGAGCGCTACGGGCAGTTGCCGGTCGAGTTCGTCGCCGAACGCGAATGGCTCGGGCCCGACGTCTGGTTCGCGCATCTCGTCCATCTCGAGCCGACCGAGATCGCACTGCTCGCGGATACGGGCACCGGCTGCGCGCACTGCCCCGTCAGCAATGCGCGGCTCGGCAGCGGCATCGCGCCCGCGCCGCGGATGGCGGCCGCCGGCGTGCCGATGTCGCTCGGCGTCGACGGCGTCGCGTCGAACGAATCGGGCAGCATGACGCACGAAGCGAACTTCGCGTGGCTCGTGCATCGTGCGGCGCACGGCGCGTCGGCGACGACCGTCGAACAGGTATTGCACTGGGGCACGCAGGGCGGCGCGCGCGTGCTCGGGCTCGACGCGGTCGGCACGCTCGACGTCGGACAGGCCGCCGATCTCGTGCTGTACGACGTCAGCGGGCCGCGCTTCGCCGGCTTTCACGACGCGGCCGTCGCGCCGGTCACGGCCGGCGAGCCGGCGCCGGTCAAGTACAGCATCGTGAACGGGCGCGTCGTCGTCGACGACGGCGAGATTCCGGGCCTCGATCTGCACGCGCTGCGCCGCGATGCAATCGATGCGGTACGGCAATTGATCGACTGACCGTCGATCGCCGGTGCGCGCAGTTCGAGATCGTTCGTGCCGCGTAACGGCATCTCGGGCTGCGCAAAGACGAACCATTCACGGCGATGCGAGACCGGTGGAGTGTCGCGCCGATGCCAAACAGCATCACGGGCGCGGCGCGACGCCAACGTGACGCTGCACATCAATCCGTGCGCCGTTTCCACGTACGACGCCGTATTCACGACCGCCCAGCAAGCGCTTCGGCTCATCGGCGTCGAAACGTACGCCGTTGTGCGCCACGTAAAGGCGATTCGGAATCATCTGACCGAGCATCACCGGGCCCGATCGACGCATCGCGCACGCTCTCCATTCGCACCCTTCGCCCGCCGCGCTTCGCCAACGACCTACGCACTCGCCCCCGCGCCCCTTGGTGCCGCACCCGCTCGCGAGTATGCTTGCAGTTCAAACGAATCCCGGCACGGGGCCGCACAACGGCGCCCACGTGCTGGCCGGCCAACCGCCTCTTCCGTCTATTACCACGCGTTCATGGATTTCGACGTCATCGTTCTCGGCGCGGGCATCGTCGGCGTGTCCGTCGCGCTGCATCTGCAGGACCGCGGCCGCAAGGTCGCATTGGTCGATCGTTCGGCCCCCGGCGAAGGGACGAGCTTCGGCAACGCGGGCCTGATCGAGCGCTCGTCGGTCGAACCGTATCCGTTCCCGCGCAGCCCGTTCACGCTGATGCGCTATGCGCTGAACCGATCGACCGACCTGTACTGGCACAGTGCATCGCTGCCCGCCTTCGCGCCGTGGCTCGCGCGCTTCTGGTGGGAGTCGGCGCCGCAGCGTCATGCAGCTGCCGCGCGCGACATGCTGCCGCTGATCGAGCGCTGCATCGTCGAACACGACGCGCTGATCGCCCGCGCCGGCGCCGGTGAGCTCGTGCGTGCGAGCGGCTGGATGGAAGCGTTCCGCACGCCGGCCGCATTCGAGCGCGGCGCGGCCGAGGCGCAGCTCACCGCGCGCCGCCACGGGCTCGGCGTCACGCCGCTCGACGCGGCGGCGCTGCTCGCACAGGAGCCGAGCCTCGCGCCGGGCTTCTGCGGTGCGCTGCACTGGCGCGACCCGAAAAGCGTCGTCGATCCGTCCGCCTTGGTCAAAGCGTATGCGCGGCTGTTCGAGCAGGGCGGCGGCACGCTGCTGTCGGGCGACGCCGCAAGCCTCTCCGCACGCTCGCCGGGCTGGGCGGTCGCGACCGAGCACGGCACGGTCGCCGCACCGGCCGTCGTCGTCGCGCTCGGCCCGTGGTCCGACACGGTGTTCGCGAAGTTCGGCTACCGCATCCCGCTGCGCGAGAAGCGCGGCTATCACATGCACTACGCGCCGTCCGCGCGCGGCGTGCCGTCGGCGCCGATCGTCGATCGCGAATACGGCTACGTGATCGCGCCGATGCGGCGCGGGCTGCGGCTGACGACCGGCGTCGAGATCGCACGCCGCCGCGTGCCGCCGACCGGCGTGCAGCTCGAACGCGCGGAGCGCATCGCACGACCGGTGTTCGGCTTCGGCGAACGGCTCGATCCGCAACCGTGGCTCGGCTTCCGGCCCTGCACGCCCGACATGCGGCCCGTGATCGGCCCGGCGCCCGCGCATCGCGGCATGTGGTTCGCGTTCGGCCACAACCACCACGGGCTGACGCTCGGCCCCGTCACGGGCCGGCTGCTCGCCGAAATGATGACGGGCGACACGCCGTTCACCGATCCGGCGCCGTATCGCGCCGATCGCTTCTGACGCGGCGCGCGCACGCGCACCGCGCCGCGCCGCGCGTCAGTCGAGCGCGCGCCCGAAGATCCGGATCACTTCGTCCAGATGCTCGGCCATCGCGCGGCGCGCGGCCTCGGGGTCGCGCGCGCGGATCGCGTCGAGGATCGCGCGATGTTCAAGCTCCGACCGATGCGGCATGTCGTGCGGCATGTACAGCGACTGCAATCGCTGAAACATCGGATCGTATTTATGCGCGAGCAGTTGCTTGACCATCAGCGCATAGGCCGCGTTGTCGCTCGCCTCCGCGATGCGGATATGGAACAGCCGGTCGCCCGGATGCGTGACCGAGCCGCTGCGATTGTCCGCCTGATTGCGCTCGAACGCGGCGCCGATCGCTTCGATCTGCGCGTCCGAGGCATGCTTCGCGGCGAGCGACGCGGCTTCGGGCTCGATCAGGCGCCGTGCCTGCAGCAGCGCGAACGGCGGGATTTCGGTATCGAGATCGAGCGCGATCCCCAGCTCGGGATCGATCTCGACGACCGCAAGCGGCGCGGCCTTCGCGGCGGCCGCAGGCGCCGGTGCCGTCGCGGCCTCCGAATGGCGCACCTTCACGCCGTCGCCGACGCGCACGCTGACGCGCCCGCCCACTTCGAGCGCGATCAGCGCCTCGCGCACCGACGTGCGCGACACGCCGAACTGCTCGGCCAGCTCGCGCTCCGGCGGCAGATAGCTGCCCGGCGGAAAATCGCCGGACTCGATCATCGCGGTGAGCCGGTCGGCGATCTGCTGGTAAAGGCGGCGGTTCTGAATCGGCTGGATGGACATACGTCGATGCGGAAAATCGGTTGCGTGGCGAACGGGCCGGCGAAGCGGGCGAATCGTGCGCGCGTATTTTATAGGCGCGCGTCGGCCGGTTCCGGCAGCGCATAGCAGCGCGCGGCCGTCCCGCCCCACAGCGCGCTGCGCTCGGCCGCGGACAGCCGCGACTCGGCCCATCGCTCGACGAGCGACGCCACTTCGTCGTACGACGCGGCCAGCAGGCACACGGGCCAATCCGATCCGAACATCAGCCGCTGCGGGCCGAACGCGTCGAGCGTCGCATCGAGACACTGCTCGATGTGCCGGAGGTCCGACGCGCGCAGCCCGCGCCGCCAGTCGGCCTCGGTTACGAGCCCCGACAGCTTGCATACGACGTGCGGCAGCGCGGCCAGTTCGCGCAACGCGGCACGCCAGCGCGCGAGCGCCGTATCGTCGCGGTCGAATTCGGCGAGTGCCGGCTTGCCCGCATGATCGAGCACGAGCCAGTGCGCGTCGTGCCGCGCGCAGAACGCCTGCACGTCCGGCAGTTGGCGTTCGAACACGAGCACGTCGTACACATAGCCGTTCGCCTGCAGCCACGCGACGCCGCGCGCGAAATCGGCATCGTCGACGAACGCGCGCACGTCGGCTTCGTCCTGCAGCTGATGGCGAAACCCGCGCAGCTTCGTCCCGCGCCATTCGGCGACACGCTCGGCCAGTTGCGGCGCGCGCAAGTCCTCCCAGCCGACCACCGCCGCGATACGCGCCTCGTCGCGCGCGAGCTCGAGCAGGAACGCGGTTTCGTCGCGGCCCGCGCGCGCCTGCACCGCGATCGATGCGCCGAGCGCCTGCGCATGCATCAGCGGGTGCAGCGCGTCCGGCAGATAGTCGCGCGCGAGCACGCCCATCCCGGCGCCGATCCACGGATAGTCGGCGGCCCGATAACGCCAGAAGTGCTGATGGGAATCGATACGCAGTGCGCCCATGATGTCCTCGTATGCCGTCGTCCGGCGCGGCCGCACGCGTGTCCGACCGCGCGCGCGACGTCGCCCTAACGTTCAGTCGTACAGCACCGCCTTGATCTTCGGGTCGTCGATGTTGGTCTTGTCGTACCAGTAGAAGCCGGTATCGATGACCTTCGGCAGTTTCTCGCCCTTGATCGCCTTCACGGCGGCCTCGACGGTCTTGTAGCCGATGCCGATCGGATTCTGCGTGATCGCGCCGGCCATCAGCCCGCTGCGGATCGCGTCCTTCTGCTGCTTGCCCGAATCGTAGCCGACGATCACGACCTTGCGCTTCATCTCGCGCACGCCGTTGACGACGCCGATCGCCGAGCCTTCGTTGGTGCCGAACAGCCCCTTGAGCTTCGGATAGGCCTGCAGGATCGACTTCGTCACCTCGGTCGATTTCAATTGATCGCCTTCGCCGTACTGCACGGTGACGACCTGCACCTTCGGATGCGCGGCCTTCATCCGGTCGAGAAAACCGTCGCGCCGATCGATGCCGGTACGGCTCGTCTGGTCGTGCGCGACCACGGCGACCTGGCCTTCGTCGCCGATCAGCGCGGCGAGCTTGTCGGCGGCGAGCGCGGCGGCCGCCTTGTTGTTGGTCGTCGCAGTGGTCACGGGGATGTCGCTGTCGACGCCCGAGTCGAATGCGATCACCGGAATCTTCTCGGCCTGCGCCTTCTTCAGCAGCGGCAGCGCGGCCTTGCTATCGAGCGCGGCAAAGCCGACCGCGGCCGGTTTCTTCGCGATCGCGGCGGACAGCATGTCGATCTGCTTGTCGACCATCGCCTCGGTTTCGGGACCTTCGAACGTCACCCTCACGTGGTAGTCGTTCGCGGCCTGCATCGCGCCCGACTTCACGGCCTGCCAGAACTGATGCTGGAAGCCTTTCGAGATCAGCGGGATGTAGCTTTCCTGCGCGTGCGCGCCGGTCGCGATGCCCGCGGCGAACGTCAGCCCGACGATCGCGTTCAACACCTTGCTCCTGATCACTTCGCGTCTCCTTGGTTATATCCGCTGGAATGCCGGCCCGGCCGGCGGTGAAGCGCAGCCTGCGTGCGTCAGCGGCGTCGCCGGCGCAGGATGTCGACGTAGACGGCGAGGATGATGATCACGCCCGTCACGACGGTCTGCCATTCCTGCGCGACCGACATGATGCGCAGCCCGTTGGTCAGCACGCTCATGATGAACGCGCCGATGATCGTGCCGACGATGCTGCCCGCGCCGCCCGACAGCGACGTGCCGCCGATCACGACCGCCGCGATCGCGTCGAGCTCGTAGCCCTGCCCGAGCGCCGGCTGCGCGGAGTTCAGGCGCGACGCGATCAGCAGGCCCGCGATCCCGCATACCGCGCCGCTGAACGTATAGACGGCGATCTTCCACGCGTCGACGTTCACGCCGGACAGCCGCAGCGCCTCCTCGTTGCTGCCGAGTGCGAACGTATAGCGGCCGAAGATCGTGCGATTCAGCACGATCGACGCGCCGACCGCGACGACGAACAGGATCAGCACCGCGTTCGGAATCGGCAGTGCCGGAACGAGATGGCCGATCAGCGAATCCTGCGCGATCGCGGTGAAGCCCGGCGTGTCGTTGAAATAGATCGGCCGCGTGCCGGAGATCACGAGCGACAGCCCCTTGAGCAGCATCATCATGCCGAGCGTCGCGATGAACGGCGGCACCTTCATCTTCGCGATCACGAAACCGGACACGCAGCCCGACAGCGCGCCGAAGCCGAGCGCGGCCGCGATCCCGAGCGGCAGCGGCATCCCCCAGTTCGTCAGCACGACGCCGGCCATCACCGCGCAGAACGTCATCAGTGTGCCGACCGAGAGATCGATGCCCGAGGTGATGATCACGTACGTGCACGCGACCGCCAGCACGCCGTTCACCGCGGTGGCCTGCAGGATCGCGACGAGGTTGTCGACTTCGAGGAAGTTCGGCGATGCGGCGCCGAAGAACACGATCAGCAGCACGAGGCTCGCGAACGCGAGCAGGCGCTGCCGCGTCGCCGGATTGAACAGGCGCGCGCGAAGGCCCGACGCGGCGGCCGGCGCGTCGCCGGAAGCAAGGGGCGGAACGGGATGCGTATCGTTGGACATGACGGACCCTGAACGGCTGACTCACGACAAAACGGTCGACTCGCGCTGCGTCGCGAGCTGCATGATCTTTTCCTGCGTCGCGTCGGCGGCGCTCAGCTCGCCGGTCACGCGCCCTTCGCACATCACGAGGATCCGGTGGCTCATGCGCAGCACCTCGGGCAGTTCGGACGAGATCATCACGATCGCCTTGCCGTCCGCGGCGAGCGCGTCGAGCAATTTGTAGATCTCGCTTTTCGCGCCGACGTCGATGCCGCGCGTCGGCTCGTCGAAGAACAGGATGTCGCAGTCGCGCAGCAGCCACTTCGCGATCACGATCTTCTGCTGGTTGCCGCCCGACAGCAGTCTCACCGGCTGCGCGACCGACGGCGTGCGGATCGCGAGCTGGCGCACGTATGCGTGCGCGGTGTCGCGCAGCGCGCGCGCATCGACGAACAAGCCGCGGCGCACGAAGCGGCGCAGGCTCGACAGCGCGATGTTGTTCTGCACGTCCATCCCGAGCGCGAGCCCGAAGTGCTTGCGGTCCTCGGACAGATAGCCGATGCCGTGCGCGACCGCGTCGGCCGGCGTGCGGATCGTCACGCGCTTGCCGTGCACGCGGATCTCGCCCGCGTCGACCGGATCGGCGCCGAACACCGCGCGCGCGACCTCCGTGCGCCCCGCGCCCATCAGCCCCGCGAAGCCGAGAATCTCGCCGCGCCGCACGGTGAAGCCGACGTCGCGAATCGTGCGGCCGCGCGTGAGGCCGCGCACGTCGAGCGCGACCGCATTCGCCGACGTATCGGGCGGCGTGCGAAACGCGCTGTCGAGCTGGCGGCCGACCATCATCGCGATGATCGCGTCCGTCGAGGTCTGCGCCATCGGCACGGTGGCGACGTATTTGCCGTCGCGCATGACCGTCACGCGATCGGCGATCTGACGCAGCTCGTCCATCTTGTGCGAGATGTAGACGATGCCGACACCGTGCGCGCGCAGCTCGCGGATGATGCGGAACAGCTCGGCGATCTCGGCGTCGTTCAGCGCGGCGGTCGGCTCGTCCATGATCAGCACGCGCGAGTCGAACGACAGCGCCTTCGCGATCTCGACCATCTGCTGCTTCGCGACCGTCAGCCGGCCGACCGGCGTGCGCGGGTCGAGATCGAGCCGCATCCGCGCGAAGATCGCGGCCGCGTCGCGGTTCAGCTTGTCCTCGTCGACGAACACGCGCAGGCGCCCGCGCGGCTCGCGGCCGATGAAGATGTTCTGCGCGACGCTCAGATGATTCATCAGGTTCAGTTCCTGATGGATGATCGCGATGCCGTGCGCCTGCGCCGCGCGCGGATCGGCGATGTCGACGTCGCGGCCGTCCATCAGGATCTCGCCGGCGTCCTTCGGGTAGACGCCCGCGAGGATCTTCATCAGCGTCGACTTGCCGGCGCCGTTCTCGCCCATCAGCGCGTGCACTTCGCCGGCGTACAGCTCGAAGCGGCAATCGTCGAGCGCCTGCACGCCCGGAAAGCGCTTGCAGATGCCGCGCAGCGCGATCAGCGGCACGGCGGCTTCGGCGTTCGGATCGGTTTGCATGAGGCGTATCCGTCGCGTTCAGACGAGCGCACGATCGAGATGCGTATAGCCGCCGTCGACGAACAGCCACTCGCCCGTCGTGTGCGACGCGCGCGGCGACAGCAGGAACACGGCCGTATCGGCGATCTCGTCCGGCGTCGTGAAGCGCCTGCCGAGCGGCACCTTCGCCGCGATCTCGGCGAGCTTCGCCTCGGGATCCTCGAACGTCGCGATCCAGTTCCGGTAGAGCGGCGTCATGACCTCGGCGGGAATCACCGCGTTCACGCGCACGCCGTGCTCGCGCAGCGCGACCGCCCATTCGCGCGTCAACGCGAGCTGCGCGCCCTTCGATGCGCAATAGCCGCTCGTATTGCCCTGCCCGGTCACGGCCGTCTTCGACGAGATGTTGACGATCGCGCCGCGCGTCGCCTTCAGATGCGGCACGCAGTAATGCGCCATCGCGTAGTAGTGGATCAGGTTGCGCTCGAGCGATGCGACGAACGCGTCGCGCCCCGCGTCGAGGCCGATGCCGTCGTTGACGCCTGCGTTGTTCACGAGCCCGTCGAGGCGGCCGAACGTCGCGATCGTCTGCGCGACCGCGTCGCGGCATTGCGCATCGTCCTGCAGTTCGACCGGCAGATACGTCGCGCGCGGCTGGCGTTGCGCGAGCGCGTCGAGGAACGCGCCGTCGGGCGCGTGGCGCGCGAACACGACCGGAATCGCGCGTTCTTCGGCGAGCCGCATCGAGATCGCGCCGCCGATGCCCGACGCGCCGCCCGTCACGATCACGACCTTGTCCTGCAGATTCAGATCCACTTCGCGTCTCCGTCGTTCATGTCGCGGCCGCGCAGGCCGTCTGTCGGCCGCATTTGCGTCAGCCGCGGAACCGGTATTGCTCGAGCGAGGCGGGCTTCATCTCGATCGAGAAGCCCGGCGCGCTCGGCGGCAGATACGCCGCGTCGCGCACGATGCACGGCGCGACGAAATGCTCGTGCAGATGATCGACGTACTCGGTCACGCGCCCTTCCTTCGTGCCCGCGATGCATACGTAGTCGATCATCGACAGGTGCTGCACGTACTCGCAGAGCCCGACGCCGCCCGCATGCGGGCACACGGGCAGCCCGTACTTCGCGGCCATCAGCATCACCGCGAGAATCTCGTTCACGCCGCCGAGCCGGCACGCGTCGATCTGCACGACGTCGATCGCGCGACGCTCGATGAACTGCTTGAACAGCACGCGGTTCTGGCACATTTCGCCGGTCGCGACCTGCACCGGTGCGATCGCCTCGCGGATCTTGCGATGCCCTTCGACGTCGTCGGGGCTCGTCGGCTCCTCGATGAACCACGGCCGCGCGAACGCGAGCGCACGCACCCAGTCGATCGCTTCGCCGACTTCCCACACCTGGTTCGCGTCGATCATCAGCTTGCGGTCCGGGCCGATCACGTCGCGCGCGATCGACACGCGGCGGATATCGTCGTCGAGATTCGCGCCGACCTTCAGCTTCACGTGATCGAAGCCCGCATCGACCGCTTCGCGGCAGAGCCGCTGCAGCTTGTCGTCGCTGTAGCCGAGCCAGCCCGCGGACGTCGTGTAGCACGGATAGCCTTCGCGCTCGAGCACTGCGATCCGGTCGGCCTTGCCGGGCGCCTGGCGGCGCAGCAGGTCGAGCGCCTCGTCCGGCGTCAGGCAGTCGGTCAGATAGCGGAAGTCGATCGCACGTACCAGCTGCTCGGGGCTCATGTCGGCGACGAGCCGCCAGAGCGGCTTGCCTTCGACCTTCGCCCACAGGTCCCACACCGCGTTGACGATGGCGCCGGTCGCGAGATGAATCGCGCCCTTGTCGGGGCCGATCCAGCGCAGCTGGCTGTCCGACGTCACGTGCCGCCAGAAGCGGCCCATGTCCTCGCGGATCCAGTCGAGATCGAGACCGACGACGAGATGCCGCATCGCGGCGATCGCCGCGCAGCAGATCTCGTTGCCGCGCCCGATCGTGAACGTGAGCCCGTGCCCTTCGAGCCCGTCGCGGTCGGTTTCGAGCACGACGTAGGCGGCCGAGTAGTCGGGATCGGGATTCATCGCGTCGGAGCCGTCGAGCTGGCGCGAGGTCGGAAAGCGCACGTCGAGCACGCGTATCGATCGAATGAGCGTCATGAGGAACCGTCCGCGAAAAAGATCAGGCCTGTACCGTGCGCTGGCGCTGCTCGCCCAGCCCGTCGATGCCGAGCGTCATCACCTGCCCGGCACGCAGATAGACGGGCGGCTTCTGGCCGAGCCCGACGCCGGGCGGTGTGCCGGTCGAGATCACGTCGCCCGGCTGCAGGCTCATGAAGCGGCTCAGATAGCTGATCAGGTAGGGCACGCGAAACACCATCGTCGCGGTCGTGCCGTTCTGATAGCGATGGCCGTCGACCTCGAGCCAGAGTCGCAACGCATGCGGATCGGGCACTTCGTCGGCCGTCACGAGCCACGGCCCGATGGGGCCGAACGTGTCGTTGCCCTTGCCCTTGTCCCACGTGCCGCCGCGTTCGAGCTGATATTCGCGTTCCGACACGTCGTTGACGACGCAGTAGCCCGCGACGTGCGACAGCGCATCGGCTTCGGCGATGTAGCGGCCGCCGCGGCCGATCACGACGCCGAGCTCGACTTCCCAGTCGGTCTTCTCCGATCCGCGCGGAATCTCGACGTCGTCGTTCGGCCCCGAGATCGCGCTCGTCCATTTGCCGAACACGACGGGTTCCTTCGGCACGTCCATGCCCGACTCGGCCGCGTGATCCGAATAGTTGAGCCCGATGCAGATGAACTTGCCGACGCGGCCCACGCAGGCGCCGATGCGCGGCGTGCCTTCGACGAGCGGCAGCGACGACGGCGGTATGTCGCGCAGCCGCACGAGCGACTCCGGCAGCAGCACGTCGCCGGCGATGTCGTCGACCACGCCGGACAGATCGCGGATCTGTCCGTGCGCATCGAGCAAGCCCGGTTTTTCACGATGTTTGTCGCCGAATCTGAGCAGTTTCATGTCGCGTCAACAGGAAAGGAGAAGGGGAACGGTCAGTTGGACCAGCCGCCGTCGATCAGATGAATCGCGCCCGTCGTGAACGACGATTCGTCGGAGGCCAGATACAGCGCGAGCGCCGCGACTTCGTCCGGGCTGCCGATGCGGCCCATCGGCTGACGCGCGACGAACGCCTGTCGCACGGTGTCGACCGGCACCTGCCGCGCGCGCGCCTGCTCGGCGATCCGCTGCTCGAGCGACGGCGACGCGATCGTGCCCGGGCAGATCGCGTTGCAACGAATGCGCTGCTCGACGAAATCGGCGGCGATCGACTTCGTGAGGCCGATCACGGCCGCTTTCGTCGTCCCGTAGACGAAGCGGTTCGGCACGCCCTTCACGCTCGACGCGGCCGAGGCCATGTTGACGATCGACGCGCCACCGGCCGCGATCATCGCGGGCAGCAGCGCGCGAGCGAGCCGGTACATCGACGTGACGTTCAGCTGCCACGAGAAGGTCCATGCCGCGTCGTCGCAGTCGAGGATCGAGCCGTGATGGACGTAGCCCGCGCAGTTGAACAGCACGTCGAACGCGGGTTCGGCTGCCGCCAGCGCCGTGATCGCGGTCGGGTCGGTCACGTCGAGCCGGCGCGTGGTGACGCGCGTGCCGCCCGCGTCGGCGTCGGCCGCGAGCCGCGCGAGCGCGGCTTCGTCGATGTCCGTCGCCAGTACGTCGGCGCCTTCGCGCGCGAAGCGCAGCGCGGTCGCTCGGCCGATGCCCTGACCGGCGGCCGTGACCAGCGCGCGTTTGCCCTGCAATCTCATGAGCCGCTCTCCGATGACGTCGCCAACGCCCGTCGACCGCCGTACATTGGCGCAATGGACCAAAGGTCCAACCAATCATAGGAAGCGATTCCGCGTTTGTCACGGACCGGCAATTCAGTGTTTTCCCGAGCGAACGGATCGCGCGGCGGCGCCGCGATGCTGCCCTCCGCGGCACGGCGACCGACCCGCATCATTCGCCGCACAGCCAATACCGGCACGGCTTTCAGGCCGTCGCCGCAGGCCGCGTCGCGGGCCCGTTCGTCGAAACTGACCGAATCGCCATCTTCGCGTCAGGGTCTCAACGGGCCGCGCGCGCGATCATCCGAAGACCGGGCCGCGCGGTGCGTCGCCAGCGCCCGCCGCCGATCCCCGCGGGCGTCTCCGTCCCCCGGCGGCGCACCCCGTGACTGGGCGAGCAGACACGGTTGCGCGGGCCCGTTTTGCCGCCCCGGACGTTCGCGTCCGGGGCGTTTTTGTGCGTGCTTGCGCAAGAAAATAAGCGTGGATTGTTTCTGAATCGGCAAAAGGTAATTCAATCCAGACAGGATGTTTTTTCACGTCACAGACGCTTACATTTACCGCACCACTCATGGAAACCCTAACGGAAACGCCACCGGGCACTGAGACCTGTTGCCCGGGCGCACACCGCACGAGCTTTAGGAAACGGCACAATGAAGGCTTCCAAATCTTTGCCTGCGCTCGATCCCGCCGACGTCCACGTCGAAATCCTCGAACAGTCCGATACGCTGCTCGTCGTCCGCTGGGTCGAACCCGGCCGCTGCCACTACGGCGAGCAACGCTGGCGCCGCCGCTTCGCGCAGCGCACCGGCACCTGCGCGCTGTCGCGCCAGGTGATCCATCGCGGCGACGAAGTGTTCCGCCCCGCCGAGCGTCCGGCGCCCGCGAATGCCGGCGCGATGATCTCCGCGGCCGAAGTGCTCGGGCTGTCGAGCGGCAAGTAACGCGCTTCGTCGCGCACCGGCAGCGCGGTCGCGCCATGCCGGCACGCCGCAGCCGCCGCGCGCTTTTCTTCATACTTATTGCGTCAGTTGCAAAGAAAGGCGAATGAAAGATTGATTCTTGCGCCGACTGTTACGACCCAGGAAACAATTTATCGTCAAAATCAGCGTTTACCCTGAGACCACCGGTCACTACCATGGAGTCAATCGCTCAAGACATGGTGTCGCGAGCGAACCGAATAAAACACCGGAGGTCATCATGAAATCGCTCGTTATCGCCGTGGCTGCCGCTGCCGCCCTGTCCGCTTCGTTCAGCACGTTCGCCCAAAGCACCGTGACGCGTGCGCAAGTGCGCAACGAACTGGTTCAGCTGGAAAAGGCCGGCTACAAGCCGGGTCTGGCAAGCCCGTACTACCCGAACGACATCCAGGCCGCCGAAGCACGCGTGCATGGCGCCGACGCAAGCGGCTACGGCGCACAGCCGGCGCCGGTCGTCCACTCGGGCGCGCCCGCTGCCGCGACGTCGAACGCACGCGATTCGATCTTCTTCGGCCAGTAAGCCGAAGCGCCCCGAGCGGGCGCCGCGCGTTGCGCGATGAAGCTGTATCCGGACGAGCCCGTCATACGGGCTCGTCTTTTTTTGCGAAGCACCGCATACCTCCGCCGCCCGGCAACGGGTGGCTTCGCCCGGGCGCATCGCGTCCGGGCGCTTTTTCGTCGGCGGTACGCGCACTGCGCGCGCAGGCCGGCTAGGTATCGGGCGCGAGCAGGAACGCGCCGACCATGCGGTGCAGGCGCGCGGCCTGCGGACTCGTCGCGAGTGCGCGCCAGCAGCCGTGCACGAGCCCCTCGCCCATCCAGTAGCGCGCACGGCCGCCGGCCGCGCGAATCCGTTCGACGTACACGCGCGCATCGTCGCGCAGCGGATCGTGCTCGGCACCGATCGCGAGCACCGGCGGCAGTCCGTCGAAACGGGCGGCCTCCAGCGGCAGCGATGCGCGCAGCAGCGGATCGGCGTGCGACGCGCGATCGCCGCTGCGCGCCGTTGCCTCGCCTTCGCCCCAGTACCACGCGCGATAGCGATGCACGTCGTCGAGCGTCAGCATCGGCGCATGCGCTTCCGTCTCGCGCGCCGGCGATTGCGGTTCGAAGCCGAGCATCGGATAGACGAGCGCGACGCCGTCGACGCCCTCGATGCCGCGCGCGTCCGCATCGCGCAGCACGGTCGCGACGGCCGCCGCGAGATTGCCGCCCGCGCTGTCGCCGGCGAGCGTCAACGGCGCCGCGCACGGGCCGAACGGCAGGCGCGCATCGCGTGCCGCGCGCGCAACGGCCGCGCAATCCTCGAGCGCGGCCGGCGCACGATGCTCGGGCGCGAGCCGGTAGTCGACCGCGATCACCGCGAGGCCCGTATCGGCCGCGAGCTGCGCGGTGATCAGCTGATGACTGTCGAGCGAGCCGACGACGAACCCGCCGCCATGAAAAAACAGCACCGTGCCGCGCGGCGCGCCGTGCGTCGGCGCGTAGCGCCGCAGCGCGATCGGCTGGCCGTGCGGCGCGTGCCATACCGCGTCCTGCCGTGCGATGCCGGCCGGCAGCATCGTGGGCGTCCACGCGGCCGCGAAGCGGTCGTACAGGCGACGCTGCTCGTCGGGCGCGCGCGCTGCCGCGCCCGGCGGATACCACGCATCGACCGCCGCGACGAACGCCGCGATTTCCGCTTCGAGCATCGCGCGGCCCGCGTACGCTAGCGGCGCGGCGGCAGCGCGATCACGCGGCCCGCATACGCGGGCGCCGCGCAATCGCGCTGCAACGCGTGAAGCTCGGCCACGCGCGCGGCGACGTCGTCGTCGAACGGCGCCGATTTCGCGCCGCCGCGCGTATCGACGTGCAGCAGCATCTGCTCGCTCGCCGACACCGCACCGTCGTGCCCGTCCGCGAACAGCTCGAGATACAGGTGCAGCCGCTTCGCGTCGTGCGCGAGCACGCGCGCATCGACGCGCACGCGCGTGCCTTCCTTGATCTCCTGCAGATAGTTGACGTGCGCTTCGAGCGTATAGATCGAGCGGCCGCGCTCGCGACGCGCGGCGTCGTCGAGACCGATGCGGTCCAGCAGCGCATCGCTCGCGAAGCTGAAGATCAGCAGATAGAACGCGTCGCGCAAATGGCCGTTGTAGTCGACCCACTCGGGCCGCACGACGTCGCGGTAGAGCGTCAGCGGGGTATCGCCGGTCATGTTCGTTCAGTCCTCGAATCGCATCCCATGCCGCGCCTTCACCGCGGCGATCGCCTTCAGCACCTCGGTAATGCACTCGTCGCGATAGCGTTCGAGTTCCTTGATGCTGCGCTTGCCCTGCTGCTCGCTCGTGCCGTCGACGACGCGATCGATCAGTTCGTCGGTCAGCGTCGGCGCGACGAGCTTCGTCCACGGCAGTTCGAGCGCGGGGCCGAACTGCTGCATGAAGTGTCGCATGCCTGCGTCGCCGCCGGCCAGCGTGTAGGTCAGGAACGTCCCCATGAACGACCAGCGGATGCCTGCACCGAAGCGGATCGCGTCGTCGATTTCGCCGGTCGTCGCGACGCCTTCGTTGACGAGATGCAGCGCCTCGCGCCACAGCGCTTCGAGCAGCCGGTCCGCGATGAAGCCCGGCACTTCCTTGCGCACGTGCAGCGGCCGCATGCCGAGCTTCCGATAGATCGCCATCGCGGCCTCGACCGCTTCGGGCGACGTGCGCGCGCCGCCGAGCACTTCGACGAGCGGCAGCAGATACACGGGATTGAACGGATGGCCGACCACGCAGCGCTCCGGATGCGTCGCGCGCGCATAGAAATCGGTCGGCAGCAGCCCCGACGTCGACGATGCGATGATCGCGTCGGGCTTCGCCGCGCGGCTGATCTGCTCGTGCAGCTCGAGCTTCAGCGCTTCGCGCTCGGGCGCGCTTTCCTGGATGAAGTCGGCGTCGGCGACGCAGGCTTCGATCGTCGATTCGAAACGCAGCCGCGCGGGATCGGCGCCCGCTGCAAGACCGACGCGTTCGAGCGCGGGCCACGCGTTCGCGACGTTCGCGCGCAACCGCGCTTCCGCGCCCGGCGCCGGATCCCATACCACCACGTCGAGACCGTGCGCGAGCGCGCGGGCGATCCATCCGCTGCCGATCACGCCGGTGCCGATGGCGGCGAACGTCTTGATGTCGGTTATCACTGCCATGTCAACGCATCCTTCAATTCGAGAGAAATCGGACGGCGCGCGCGCATCGTGCGCGCCGCCATGTCATATCGGTCGTTCGGCGCACTCACGCAAATTCGGCGATCGCGCGGCGCTCGAGCGGACGTTCGCCGCGCGGCGGCAGCCCGAGCTTGCGGCGGCCTTCGGCCGGCGTCAGCACGCGGCCGCCGAGCCGCTCGACGATTTCGCGTGCGCGCTCGACGAGCGTGCCGTTGCTCGCGTGGACGCCGCGGTCGAGCCACAGGTTGTCTTCGAGGCCGACGCGCACGTGCCCGCCGAGCAGCATCGCCTGCGCGACCATCGGCATCTGCATGCGGCCGATACCGAAGCCGGCCCAGTGCGCGCCCGGCGGCAGGTTGTCGACCATCGCCTTCATCGTGCCGGTGTCGGCCGGTGCGCCCCACGGAATGCCGAGACACAGCTGGAACAGCGGCGGATCGTCGAGCAGCCCTTCCTTCAGCAGTTGTTTTGCGAACCACAGATGGCCCGTGTCGAAGATTTCCAGTTCCGGCTTCACGCCGAGTTCCTGGATCCGTTTCGCGCCGGCACGCAGCTGCGCGGGCGTCGACACGTAGATGTAGTCGCCGTCGCCGAAATTGAGCGTGCCGCAGTCGAGCGTGCAGATCTCGGGCAGCAGTTCCTCGACGTGCACGAGCCGCGTGAGGCCGCCGACCAGATCGGTGCCCTTGCCGAAGCGCATCGGATCCTCGCCGGGGCCGATCTCGAGATCGCCGCCCATGCCGGCCGTCAGGTTGATGATCACGTCGACGTCGGCCGAGCGGATGCGGTCGACGACTTCGCGATAGAGGTTCGGGTCGCGGCTGCCGCGGCCCGTTTGCGGATCGCGCACGTGGCAGTGCGCGACCGTCGCGCCGGCCTTCGCGGCCTCGATCGCGGCGGCCGCGATCTCCTTCGGCGTGACCGGAATCGCCGGGTGTTTGCCGACCGTGTCGCCTGCGCCGGTGACCGCGCAGGTGACGATGACTTCGTGGTTCATGCTGTATGCCTCGCTTGAAACGGGTTGTGTCGCATTGCGCGGAAATCGTTGCGCGCGGCGCGCGCACCGGCCGTCACAGGCCGAGATACGCCTTCACCGCGGGCAGGCCGTCCTTGCCGTCGAACGTCTTCACGCCCGCGAGCCACGGATCGAGCACCTGCGGATTCTTCTTCAGATACGCCTTCGCGGCGTCGGCCGGCTTCGTCTTGTTCATCACGGCCTGCATCAGCTGGTTCTCGAGCTGCGTCGTGAAGCGCAGATTCGTCACGAGCTTGCCGGCGTTCGGGCAGCGCGTCAGGAAGTCGGGCGCGGTCAGCGTGTAGACGCGCGCTTCGCCGTAGTTCGGGCCGAACGCCGCGTCGCCGCCGGACAGGTAGTTCATGCTGATCTGGATGTTCATCGGGTGCGGTTCCCAGCCGAGGAACACGACCCACTTCTTCTCGCGGATCGCGCGCTCGACCGTCACGAGCATGCCCGCCTCGCTCGACTCGACGAGCTTGAACCCGCCCAGCCCGTACTGGTTCGTGTCGATCATCTTCTGGATCGTCGCGTTCGCGCTGCTGCCCGGTTCGATCCCGTAGATCTTGCCGTCGAGTTCCGCGCGGTGCTTCGCGATGTCGTCGAATGTCTTGAGGCCCGCCTGATATTCGTAGCTCGGCACCGCGAGCGTCGCCTTCGCGCCGGACAGGTTCGGCGGTTCGATGACGTTGATCGACTTGCTGTCGAGGAACGGCTGCAGCTGCTTCTGCTGCACGGGCCACCAGTAGCCGAGCGACACCTCGAGCTGCTTGCTCTTCAGGCCTGCGAACGAGATCGGCACGGAAGAGATCGTCGTCGTCGGTTTGTAGCCGAGCGCTTCGAAGACGGTCGACGCGAGCGCCGTCGTCGAGGTGATATCGGTCCAGCCGATATCGGCAAAGCGGACGTTGCGGCAGGAGGCGGCATCCGCATCGGCGTGCGCCGCCTGCATGAATGCGCCTGTCGTCAGCATGACCGCGGCCAGCGCGGCGATCTTCGTCGACTTCATGGTCTCTCCCGGTTCAACCGATGGGCCGCGGGTGCGCAGGATTGCGTCCCGGCCTGCATCGTGGACTCAAAAGTAACGAGCCATATTGGCGGCGAGAAGCCCGGCGGCGACCTTTTCTTGACTGGCTGCGACTATGAGTGGAAACCACTATGTTTCGCCGGATGCTTGCCGCACGGCGGTTTGCGCGTGGTTTTCGCGGATGCGGGTTTGTTTGGATGCGGCGTCGGGCGAGTTGCGGCGGGCGGTCCGTGTCGGGCTGCGGCGCCGTGTGCCTGCGCGGTGCGCGGCGCGCCGGGGCGAAGACGATCGGCGACCGCCGCCGGCATGCCGCGAGCGCGGCGTGTGGCGCGCGGCGTGGCTGCTCAGAAGTTGTGCCTCACCCCCATCGTCAATGCCAGCTGCCGGTTGCCGTTCGCATTCGGCAGGTTTGGAATCTGCGCATAGTTGACCGGCGCGCCCGTCGCCGGATCGCGGCCGATGCCGTGCCCCGCGGCCTGCTGGAAGAAACCGACCGCATACAGCGCCGTGCGCTTCGAGAGGTTGTAGGTCGCGCCGAGATTGACCTGATGGAAGGTCGGCGAGCCGCTCGCGTCGGTCTTCATCGCGTTGTAGATGTACGCGGCACCGAGCGTCAGCGCCGGCGACAGCGCGAACGCCGCATTCACCTCGACGATGTCGAAGCGTGCGTCGGCGCCGTGCGGGTGCGCGGCATCGGCAAAGTACCGGCTGTCGTCGAGCGCCGTATGCGTGTAGACGAGGCCGAGCGTCAGCGGCCCGATCGTGTACGCGCCGCCCGCGCCGATCGCCGTCAACGATCGCGCGTTCTGCAGCGTGCAATACATCGCGGCCGGGTTCGAGCACGCGAAATCGCCGATATAGCCGCTCGCGCCGCCGAGTGCCGCATCGAGCGGCCGGTTCAGATCGAGCACGCCCACGCCGAACGAGAACGGCGCGCGGTTGTAGCTCGCGGCGAGGGCCCAGCCGCGCTGCCGCGAGAAGTCGCCGGCCACGCCGCCGAACGAGAACGTGCCGCTGAACGAGAAGCCCGCGAAGGTCGGGCTCGCGTACTGAATCGCGCTGTTCAGGTTGAGCGCCGCGTTCAGGTTATCGACGTCGCCGATATGCGAGCCGTACAGCGTCGCCCACGGAATGCTCGATGCGTACGGCGCGAGCGTCGTCGTGTACGCGTCGAACTGGCGGCCGACGGTGAGCGTGCCGTAGCGTTCGTTCGTCAAGCCGACCCACGCGTTCTGATTGAACAGCGTACCGGCCTGCAGCAGGCTGCCGCTGCCCGTCCAGAAGCTGTTCTCGAGCTTGAACGTCACGGCCGTGCCGCCGCCGATGTCCTCGCTGCCCGTCAAGCCGATGCGCGACGGCGCGAGATTGCCGCCGCCGAGCTGCACGGCGCGGCCGCCGCGCACGCTGCCGTCGGCGCTCGTCGTCTGCTGATCGTTCGTATACGTGATGCCGGCATCGATGTCGCCATACAGCGTGACGCTGCTCGATGCCTGCACGCCCTGCGCGACGGCGAGCGCCGCCACCGCCGCCGCGATCCGGCGCGGCGTCGTCAGACTGTTCATCGTCATCCCCCTGATCGATCGCGTTCGTGTCGCGCGCGACGGACCGCGCATGCATCGGCCTGCCGTCGCGCGGCGCACTGCTGAAGCGAGCGGGCACGCGCGTGCGTGCCGCAGCGCTCACGCGTAGTTCATCATCACCGACTTCGTTTCCGTGTACTGGTCGATCACCGCGCGCCCGAGTTCGCGGCCGAAGCCCGACTGCTTCATCCCGCCGAACGGCATCGCGTTGTCGAGCAGCGAATGGCAGTTCACCCACACGGTGCCGGCCGCGATGCGCGGCACGAGCTTGTGCACGGCCGACAGATCGTTCGACCAGATGCTCGCGCCGAGCCCGTATGGCGTATCGTTCGCGAGCTGCACGGCCGTGTCGATGTCGTCGAACGGCATCGCGACGAGCACCGGCCCGAAGATCTCCTCGCGCACGACGCGCATCGCATGCGTCGTGCCGACGAGCACGGTCGGCTCGACGAAGAAGCCCGCGCCGTCGCGCGCGCGTCCGCCCGCGATCGCGCGTGCGCCGTCCTCGAAGCCGGACGCGATGTAGTCGCACACGCGCGCACGCTGCTTTGCCGACACGAGCGGCCCGATCTGCGTGGCCGGGTCCATGCCGGGCCCGATCTTCAGGCCGGCGGCAATCCGCGCGACGCGCTCCATCACGCGGTCGAACACCTTCGTGTGGACGTAGGCGCGCGAACCGGCCGTGCAGACCTGCCCCTGGTTGAAGAAGATCGCATTCGCGATGCCCTCGGCCGCCTTGTCGACGTCGACATCGGGCAGCACGATGACCGGCGACTTGCCGCCGAGCTCGAGCGACATGCGCGTCATGTTGTCGAGCGCCGCGTGGCCGATCGCCTTGCCGGTCTGCGTCGAACCGGTGAACGCGATCTTGTCGATGCGCGGATCGCGCGACAGCGCCGCGCCCGCCGTATGACCGTAGCCGGTCACGATGTTGACGACGCCGTCCGGAAAGCCCGCGTCGCCGATCAGTTCGCCGAGCCGCAATGCGGTCAGCGGCGTATCTTCGGCCGGCTTCAGCACGACCGTGCAGCCGGTCGCGAGTGCGGGCGCAAGCTTCCATGCGGCCATCAGCAACGGAAAATTCCACGGAATGATCGCGCCGACCACACCGACCGGCTCCTTGCGCGTATACGTGAACGTCTCGCTGCCCGGCAGATAGGGCATGCCGGCGTCGACCACGCTCCCCTCGATCTTGGTCGCCCAGCCGGCCATGTAGCGGAAGCACTGCGCGGCCATCGCGACGTCGAGCCCTTGCGCGACACTCACCGATTTGCCGTTGTCGAGCGATTCGATCTCGGCGAGTTCGCGCGCGTTCGCGTCGATCAGGTCGGCCAGCGTCAGCAGCAGACGCTCGCGGTCGGTCGTCTTCGCGGCACGCCACGGGCCCGTATCGAACGCGCGTCGCGCGGCCGCGACCCCGCGCTGCACGTCGTGCGCGTCCGCTTCGGGCACGCGCGCGATCGTGCTGCCGTCGGCCGGATTGACGACCTCGATCGTGCGGCCCGACGCGGCGTCGCTCCACTCGCCGCCGATCAGCATGCGTTTCGGCTTGGCGAGGAAGGCGCGCGTGGCGTCGAGCAGCGCAAAGTTGTCGTTCGTCTCCATCCTGGTTCTCCTGGAATCGGTCACAGCCGTGAGTGGTTAGTAGCGGTCGGCGACGCCGTCGATGCCGCGCTCGTGCAACGCGCGAACGAGCCCTGCGCGTACGGTCGCGACGTCGGACAAGGCGGGACGGCGATGCGCGGCGACTTCGTCGGCCGTATAGGGCTTGAAGTCGCGCGGCAGCGCATCGCGATTCATCGTCGTCAGCACCCAGTTCAATACGTCGGCGAGTTCCTGATCGGACAGCGCCGAATTCGATGCGCCGGGCACGCG
Source organism: Burkholderia sp. BC1 (assembly GCF_052683555.1). Classification (NCBI taxonomy): domain Bacteria; kingdom Pseudomonadati; phylum Pseudomonadota; class Betaproteobacteria; order Burkholderiales; family Burkholderiaceae; genus Burkholderia; species Burkholderia sp. BC1. Next base: position 104,413 of record NZ_JBQYLP010000010.1, on the reverse strand, counting down.
CATCACGTACTCGCGTCCGGCCGGCACATGCGTGAAATAGCCGAGCGAGTTCGCAAGCGGCGGCACCTTGCCGGGAATGCCGCCGCCCGTTGCCGTGTGGCAGCCCATGCAGTTGAGTACCCAGTGCTGCCGCGCGAGCGCGGCATCGGCAACGTCGCCGGCCTGCGCGTGTGCCGCCATCGCACACGCGACGGCAGCGGCAGACAGCCACCGCGCGGCCACGCGCGTACCGATGCGACGCGCCGCGCCGCGGCGGCCCCGTGCACGCGCGGCAGTCACAGCCCGAGCCCCTTCGTCACCGCCGCGCGCTGGGCGTGCACGGCCGCGCCGTCCATCTCCTTCGCGCGGCCCGCGCGAATCTCGGCGGCGGTGAACGGCTTCGCATCGCCGTGCTGCGCGCCGAGATCGAACACGATGTAGTTCAGCACGTGCGCGATATCGTCGTCGCTCGCACTCGCAAACGACGGCATCTTGAAGTTGTAGTGCTTGTCGCGCACCGCGATCTCGCCGAACATGCCGTGCAGCAGCGTCGCGACGAGCTGCGCGCGGCCCTGCTCGACCGTCGCGTACTTGCCCGGATAGTCGGTCAGCGGCGGCGCGAGTCCGTCCTGCCCCTTGCCGCCCGCCTGATGACACACCGCGCATTGCGCATCGAACAGGCTCTTGCCCGCCGGGTAGTGCACGGCCTGCTGCGCGCCGGCTGCACCGGGCCACGCGAATGCGGCGGCCGCCGTCATGCATGCGCCCCCCCACTTGATTGCATCGATCGCCTTCATTGCCTTGCCGCTCCCAACAGGACCGAAACCGAACAGTGATAGTTCGCGTTGCCGTTCGCCATGCACCAGTTGATGTCGTTGTTCAGCGACAGCTTGTAGAGCGGCTTCTCGCGCTCGTTGCGGTTGCAGAAGCACTTGCCGCACGAGGTTTTTCCGCAGCAGTCGTTGTACGACACGATGTAGTCCGACCCGTCGTGCGGATTGCGGCAGGTGCCGATCCACGTGATCGGCGACGGCGTCGTGCCGGGCGGGCAGCTGCTCGACGTGCCGCCGCAGCCGCTGCAGAGCCACCCGTCGATCGCGCAGTATTTCCAGTAGTCGCAGCTCGTCGGATCGTCGCTCGCACCCGAGGCAGCGGCACCGCCCGCACTCGACGCGCCCGACGCCGCATCGGCCGCATACGCGGTGCGGTCGACGGGCAACAGCGGCAGCATCGCGGATCCGACGAGCACCTTGCCGAGCTTCGCCATCGCGCTGCGCCGCGAGCTATGCTGCGCGACGCCGCGCGCGGAGCGCTCGAACCATGAATCAAACAGCCCCATCTCGTTGTTCTCCCGTGACGTTGAAAAAGGTTCGGTCGCTCACGCGTGTTGCGCGTGTTCTTCGTGGCCGTGACGATCGCGATCGCCGTGCACGAACTGCTGCAGCGATGCGACGCCGCGCTCCTTCGCTTCGAACAAGCTCTCCAGATGCTCGCGCGTATTGACGAGCCCCTTCGCGCGCACCGTGCCCGTTTCGTCGAGCAGCACCGCGTAGGGCAGCTTGCCGATCTGATAGGCAAGGCCGAGCTCCTGCGACAGCACGTACGGGAAGCGTGCGAGGTCGTGCTTCTGCGCGAAGCGCGCATGCTCGTCGCGATCGCCGTCGCTGGCGAGCACGATGTCGACCGGCGTCGTTTCGCTCGCCTGCAGCGACGGCAGCAGCGGCAGCAGCTTCTTGCACACCGGGCAGGTCGGCGACAGGAAGAACAGCAGCGTCGAGCGGCCCGCCGTGTCGATGCCGCCGACCTTCACGCGCGTGCCGCGAATGTCGGTCAGCTCGAACGTCGGCGCGATCGCACCGACGGCCGGCCCCTTGTCGATCATCAGCGCGCCGGCCGGCATGATCCGTTCGTACAGGATGCCGATCTGACGGACGAGCGCGAGACAGATCGCGCCGAGCGCGACGACGGCAACCCACAACAGGGCGGTGGAAACGGCGAGAGCGGTTTGCATCATGAATTCCTCATAGCGGTCAGGCGCGGTACGTTGGCGAGCAGCACGTCGACGGTGAGCAACGCGCAGACGATCAGCGGTACGGAAAAGAACAGCGTCAGATAGTCGAACCACACGACGGCGCGTGTGTCGGGCGCGATCAGCGCCGTCGCGACCAGCGCGACGAGCAGCAGCACGCGTGCGACATGCAGCCAGCCGATGCGGCGCGGCGTGCCGTCGCCCGACGCAGCGGCGCCCGACGCATCGGCGCCCGGCGCGGCGCGGACGCCGGCGAACCCGGTGCAGCCGCAGTCGATGTCGGTGCGGCCGCGCAGGATGTTGGCGGCGAGCGCGGCCGCGAACGCGAGCAGCAGCGCGATCAGGCCGATCGCGGCGGCCGTGCGCGTATCGGGGAACAGCAGCGCGGCGGCGCCGAGCGCTTCGGCAAGCGGGATCGCGAGCGCGGCCGGCGCGACGAGTGCGTCGGGCAACAGCCGGTAGCCGGCCAGCGCGTCACGAAACGCGACCGGTGCGCGTAGCTTCGCAACCGCGCCGAGCAGCACGACGGCGGCCGCGCCGGCCTGTGCACTGGTGGCAAGTACGGGATCGATCGTCATCGCGACCTCACGGGTTGACGAGCAGCGTCGACGTGTTGCCGATCTGCTTCTCGACGTGCTGCAGCTTGCCGCTGCGCGCGTCCATCACGACGAGATCGGACGTCGCCGTCAGCCCGTAGAGCAGCGGCGCATCGTCGTCGCTGACCTGGATCGACACGAGCGGCTCGATCTTCTGCTGCGCGAGATCCCAGCGCGCGATGCGCTGCTTCGTCTTCAGGTCGTACACCCACACCTGCGTGCCGGGATCCTTGTGCGAGTGCGCGTCGCCTTGGTGCATCAGCACGTAGTAGCGGTCGAGCTTCGCGTGCACCGCGGTCTGCTGCATGCCGCCCGGACGCCACCCCTGCGCACGCTCCGCAGCGCTCAGCAGCGACCACGGCCGGCCGAACGACGGCTGATCGCCGGCGAAATCCGCACGCCGCACATTGCCGCCGAACGTCGTGAACAGATAGCCGCCGCGATACGGCGATGCATTCACGAATGCGGGATCGCGATCGACGTCGATGAACGCGTCCGACATCGTGCGCTTCACTTCGCGGCCGTTCGCGTCGAGCGTGACCGTCAACGCCTTGCCGCTTTCGCAGAGCGCGGTGAAGCGGTCGTCCGCGCTCGGATACGCGAGCACGCAGGCGGCCGTGTCGATCTCGGAGAGCACCTTCTTCGAGACTGCGTCGATCACCGTCACCGATGCCGCCGGCGTGATGTTCGCGACGTACAGCCGCTTGCCGTCCGCACTGAACGCCGTGTTGTACGGCGACGGCACGTGCTGCGCATGCTTCGCCGGAATCGCGATCTCGCCGGCATGATCGAGCGTCGTGTTGTCGGTCAGCTCGACGACGTCCGTGCGGGCGCCGTGCGAGCCGCGCGAGAAGTAGGTCGTCGCGACGTAGCTGGTCTTGTGATCGGGCGAAATCGCCAGGCCGGGCGCGAAGCCCGCGTCGATCTGGCCGAGCAGTTTTTTCGCGTCGGCGTCGTAGACGTAGATGCGTCCGTCGGTCATCGACGGCATCGAGATGTCGACGATGTAGATCTCGTGCGGATGCCATGGCGGCATCTTCTGCACGACCAGTTCCTCCGGTTTCTCTGCTGCGTGCGCGCCGCCGGCCGATGTCGCAGCGAGCGCCAGCGTCGCTGCGAGCGCCGCGGCTCGTCGCGTTGTCCTCATGTCGCCTCCAGTCGGAAAATCGTGTGATGTGGGGCGACTGTAGTTCGACAATAAATCGCGTCAGCACCCGGACCGGCAACGCGTGCGTGCCGATTCGGGATATTGGAAAACCGCCTGAAAGCCGCGCATCGCGCGCACGCTCCGACCCTCGGCGCGCCGCGCCCGGAATAACCCTCGGCCTTATTGCGCCGGCTGGGCGGCCGGTTTAATCTTGCGCCGTTTGCACGCTACCGGGAGGCGCTGTGTTGGTGTTTCACCAGACGTTCGACGACGCAGACCGACATGCCGAGGCGCTGCGCGGCTGGAATCAGCGCTACGACCAGATCGGGCCGGGCGCGTATCGCAGCGCGGTCAAGCATCTGGCGCTCGAGGGCCTCGAGCTGTTTCAGGAAACCGCGAACGTCCGCATCACACAGCGCGGCTGGCTGCCCGCCGGTCACACGGTGTTCGGCATGCCGCTCACCGGCGCCGGCGCATTCGCATTCGGCGGCGCGCGCATCGAACGCGGGACCATCGTGCTGGCGCGAGGCGGCGCCCCTTTCGAATTGCATTCACCCGACGACATGTCGCTGATCGGCGTGCTCGTCGATGCCGCGCTGATGGCGCAGATCGAGGATGCCGCCGAGTTGCGCATCGACGAACGCACGCTGCGGCGCGGCGTGATCGATCTGCCGATGGCCGCACGCATGCGCGCGGGCGTGCAGCTCGCGACGCTGCTCGAACGCGCGCTCGCCGCGCCGGAGGCGCTGCGTGACGCGCGCGTGCAGTGCGAGCTGCGCGGCGAAGTCGGCAACGTGCTCGTCGATCTGCTCACGTACTGGATGCCCGACGCGTCCAGTGGTCTCACGCAGGCGTGCCGCGCCGACATCGTGCGGCGCGTGCACGACTACGTGATCGCGCATCCGGAAGCGCCGGTCGACATCCTGAGCCTGTGCGCGCATTTGCGCGTGAGCCGCCGCACGATGCAGAACAGCTTTCAGTCGGTCGTGCAGACGAGTCCGCTCAACTACGTCCGCTCGCTGCGCCTCGCGCAGGTGCGCCGGATGCTGCTCGATACGCGGCAGTCCGATCTGTCGATCGCCGATGCCGCCGCGCATTGGGGCTTCATCCATCTCGGGCATTTCGCGAACGCCTACAAGGCACAGTTCGGCGAATTGCCGTCGACGACGCAGCGCCGCTCGGCGCGCGGTGCAAAATCGCACTGAGCCGGCCCGAAACCCGCGATAATCTGCGGCAGACCGTTGCGCCGTCGCACGCGACCTATCGTCGATTTCTTCCTACGCTCTCATGCCCGAGGATTTCCACTTCCTGCTGCTGCCCGGCTTTTCCGCGCTCGGCTTCATGTCCGCGGTCGAGCCGCTGCGCGTCGCGAACCGGTTTCGCACCGAGCTTTACCGCTGGCACGTGCTGAGCATCGACGGTGCCCCCGTGCGCGCGAGCAACGGCATCCCGGTCGCCGCCGAAGCCGCTTGCGCGGACGTCGAGCGCGTCGATACGGTCTTCGTCGTCGCCGGCTTCGAACCGCTCGCCTGCTACACGCGCGCGCTCGGCGACTGGTTGCGCCACCAGCATCGGCACGGTGCGACGCTTGGCGGCATCGATACGGGCAGCTTCGTGCTCGCGGAAGCCGGGCTGTTCGACGCGTCGCAGCCGCTGACCGTGCACTGGGAAGCGCTCGCCGCGTTTCGCGAGCGCTATCCGCGGCTGAAGGCAACGCAGGAGCTGTTCGAGATCGACGCGCGCCGCATCACGTGCGCGGGCGGCACCGCGTCGATCGACATGATGCTCGACCTGATCGGCCGCCGGCACGGCGCCGAACTCGCGGCCGTGATCTCCGAACAATTCGTCGTCAGCCGGATCCGGCAGCGCTCGGACAGCCAGCGGCTCGAAATCGCCGCGCGCTACGGCGTGCACAACCGCAAGCTGATCCAGGTGATCGGCACGATGCAGCGCCATATGGAGAACCCGCTCGGCTCCGACGCGCTCGCGCAGGAAGTGTCGATCACGCGCCGCCAGCTCGAACGGCTGTTCAGCGCGACGCTCAACGACACGCCGACGCGCTTCTATCAGAACCTGCGGCTCGACCGCGCACGCGAACTGCTGCAGCAGACGGACATGAGCATCACGTCGGTGTGCGTCGCGTGCGGATTCGAATCGCCGTCGCATTTCTCGCGCGCGTATCGCGCGCGCTTCGGGATGAGCCCGCGCAACGACCGGTGCGCGACGCGCTGAAGCGGCCGGCACTTGCACGGCGTACCGGCACCGGCGCCGGCGCCGGCATCGGAACGTATGGCGGGCCGGCTACAATCGCCGTTCGACCCGCAACCGATGGACGGCTTTCCCGATGACCGACGCTCCCCGCTCTCCCGACGCACTGTCGCCCGATCGCGTCACGACCGCATTCGACCTGCCCGGCCATACGACGGTGCGCGCGCTCGGCGTCGCGCAAGGCATCGTCGTGCGCTCGCGCTCGATCGTCGGCACGTTCGGCGCGTCGCTTCAGACGCTGTTCGGCGGCAACATCACGCTCTATACGTCGCTGTGCGAAAAAGCGCGCCAGCACGCGTTCGACAAGATGCTCGACGACGCGCGCCGGCTCGGCGCGAACGCCGTCGTCGCGATGCGCTACGACTCGACCGAGATCGGCTCGGGCGTCACCGAAGTCATCTGCTACGGCACGGCCGTGCAGGTCGCGCCGGACGCGGGCCGCTAGCGCCGGCTCGAAGCAATACGCGCCGGGCGCGCTTCAGACGCTCGCCGTACACACGATCGCGACGATCGAGCCGATCACGAGCAGCGCACCGACCGTCTTGCGCTTGTTGAGCCCCGTCCACAGCAGCACGCCCGTCAGCGACAACAGGATCAGCGCGCCGGCCAGCGTATCGACGAGCAGGACCCAGCCGATGCTCATGCCGACGCCCTTGTGCAGATTCGTCAGCCACGCGAGCGTGCCGTTGCCGGTACGCTTGAGCGTGATCGCGTCGCTGCCGACCCAGTAGTCGACCGCGACGTTCTCGCGCGGCGACGCGAACACGAGCTGCCAGTGCTCGGGCTGCACGGTCTCGCGATCGCCCCATGCGACCGGATGCGCGGGTTCCTGCTGCACGCGGCCCATGCGTGCCGGCAGATGCAGATCAGGTTGCGCGTGCAACCACTTGGCGAGTTCACGCGGCGACGCGGGTGCCGGGACGGGCACCGCGAGCCGCAGCGTGTCGACGCGCGGCGCGCCGGTCTGGATGCGCAGCGGCGGCGCACGATGATTCAGCAGGAAGCCGGTCGTGCCGAACAGCAGCCCGAGCGCCGCGCCCCACAGCCCGACCCAGCCGTGTATCTTGCGCAGCCATTGGAGGAACGTGCCGCGACGCGAGCGCGCGCTGCCGGTCCGCGCGCCGGGCGCCGTCCGCGACACGGGCGTCGCTGCAATTTCGACGGAATCGATCACGCTCACATCTCGCTCCAGATTCGCAAAAGGTTGTGGTAGCAGCCGACGAGGCTGCGGCATGCCTGCGGATCGGCACCACCGGCATTGAGCCGCTGGATCGCCGTATCCATGTCGAACAGCAGCGCGCGCTGCGCATCGCTGCGCACGAGGCTCTGCACCCAGAAGAAACTCGCGACGCGCACGCCGCGCGTGACCGGCGTGACCTGATGCAGGCTCGTCGCCGGATAGACGATCATGTCGCCGGCCGGCAGCTTCACCTGCTGCACGCCGTACGCATCCTCGATCACGAGTTCGCCGCCATCGTATTCGTCGGGCGCGGACAGGAACAGCGTGACCGACACGTCGGTGCGCAGCTTGACGCCGTTCGGCAGCACGCGCACCGCGCCGTCGACGTGGCTGCCGAACGTCATCCCGCCTTCGTAACGGTTGAACAGCGGCGGATAGACCTGATTCGGCAGCGCCGCGCTGATGAAGAGCGGATGGCGCTCGATCGCCGCCAGGATCACGTCGCCGAGCTCGCGCGCGATCGGCGAATGCTCGGCGATCTGCTGGTTGCGCTTGACCGGCGCGCCCGTGTAGCCGGCCGTCGCGCGGCCGTCGACCCAGGCGTCGCCCGCCTGATCGAGCCGGTCGCGGATCATGCGCACCTGCTCGGGCGTCAGCACGTTCGGAATGTGTACAAGCATCGTCTCACCTGTTTCGTCGATTGGCACGCCGGCCGCACGCGCCGCTCAGAACCGGTAGTCGAGCGTCGCGAGGAACGTGCGCCCGATGCCCGGCACCGCGCGGCCGCCGTCCGACTGGATCAGCGCATCGTAATAGAACTTGTCGGTCAGGTTCAGCACGTTGAGCCGCAGGTCCCACCGCTTCGCGTGATACGCGGCCGTCGCGTCCCAGCGCGTGTAGCCGCCCACCTGCACGTAGTTCGTGTTGGCCGCGTAGCGCCCCGACATGTAGGTCGGGCCGCCGCCGATTTCCCAGTGCGGCGTGAACGCGTACGTCGTCCACAACGTGAACGTGTTGCGCGGCGTGTTCGCGAGCGTCTTGCCCTGCGTGCCGTCGCGCGCACTGAGGATCGTGCCGTTCATGTATGTATAGCTGCCGAACAGCTGCCACTTCGGTGTGATATGGCCCGTCACGCTCGCCTGGAAGCCGCGCACGCGAATGTCGCCTTCGAGCAGGTACTCGCCCGTCGAGGTCTGCGTGCGCGCATTGCTCTTCTCCTGCTGGAACAGCGCCGACGTGACCGACAGATTGTCGTTCAGCAGATCCCACTTGCCGCCGACCTCGTACGACTTCGTGTGTTCGGGCGACAGGTTCTGCGTGTTGTTCGTGACCGTCAGCGTCTCGAGCGACGGGTTGAACGACGTGCCGTACGAGAAGTAGTACGACTGCGATTCGGTCGGCTGATAGATCACGCCGGCACGCACGCTCGTGAAGTTGTTCGTCTGCGACGCGTAGCCGGGCGCGCTGATCGTGTTCGCGAGATGCGCGCGGAAGCGATCCCAGCGCAGCCCGCCGACGAGTTTCCAGTCGCGGCCGATCGATACCGTGTCGTTCAGATACGCGGCGAGCGTCGTCGCGCCCGATTCCGTGTGGTTGGCCGGCGTCTGCGTCGCGTTCGCCGCACTCGACGACAGATACGCCGGATCGATCAGCGACAGGATCGGTAGCCCGCTGCGCGTGTATGCCTGATTCGTATAGCTGTCGTGGCCGACTTCGACGCCCGCGATCAGGTCGTGCTTGATGAAGCCCGTGTCGAATTTGAAACGCGCCATCGTATCGTTGTCGATCGAATGGTTTTCGATCACGCGATCGTGGCTCGCGAGCCGCACGTACAGCGCCGACATCGGCAGCGACGTGTAGTTGCCGTTCGTCAACGCGGTGCTCGACGACAGCGGCCCCGTCAGCACCGCGTTCGCGGCCGTCTCGCGCGCGTCCGTCATCGAATGCGAGAACGACGTGCGGTTGCTGATCGTCAGCGCGTCGTTCACGCGATGATCGATCCGCGCGGACACCGTCTGCACGTCCTGGATCGTGCGGTCGTCGGTCAATCCGTAGAACGTGTGCTTCGATGCGGGCGCCGGATGGCCGTTCACGGCGAGCACGCCGTAATCGGGCATGTCGTAGTTGTGCTGGATCAGCGCGGACAGCGTGATCTCGGTCGGCGTGCCGATACCGAAGCGCAGTTCCGGCGCGATCCCGTAGTCCTTGTTCTTCATCACGTCGCGCGTCGAGCCGAGCGACTGGCCGAACGCGTTGATGCGCAACGCCGAGGTCGCGCCGAGCGGCCGGTTCAGATCGACGCTCGTGCGATAGCGGTCGTCGGTACCGATCGTCGTCGACACTTCCGCCGACGGCTTCAGGTTCGCCTTCTTCGATACCTGGTTGATCACGCCGCCCGTCGAGCCGCGCCCGAACAGCATCGATGACGGGCCGTACAGCACCTCGACCGCATCGAGATCGAAGGTGTCGCGGTAGTACTGGTTGCGATCGCGAAAGCCGTCGAGATAGATGTCGTTCTGCGCGGTGAAGCCGCGCAGGTTGATGTTGTTGCCGATCTGCCCGCCTTCCGCGCCGCCGATCGTGATGCCCGGCGCATTGCGCAACGCATCCTGGAACGACGTGAGCCCCTGCGACTCGATCAGCGCCTTGTTGATCACCGTGACCGACTGCGGAATGTCGCGCAGCGCGGTGGGCGTCTTCGCGCCGACCGTCGAGCGCTCGGCCTGGAAGTCCTGCTGCACGGCCTGCCCCGATACGCTGATCGTCGGCAGCGCGTCGCGCACGGCGCCGGAGGCGGCCGGCGTCGAATCGCCGGGTGCGGCGGCAGCGGGCGAAGCGTCGACACGCGCACTCTGTGCGACGGCGGGCGAAGCAATAGGCAAAGCAAAGGCCAACGCGAGCGCGCTCGCGAACGGGGTCCTGTTCGGCATGGCAATTCAGTGTGGATGAACCGGCCGCGTGGACGCGCGGCGATACGCGCGCACGAGGCACGATGCGTTGGCTTGCCGGCCGCGGACGCTCGGAATCAGCGCCGACGAGGCTGGCTGGCTACGGTTGACAGGTGACCGACGACAGCGCCGCAGCGGTCATGCAAATGAGAATCGGTATCATTCCATGTATTTCTTTTTGTTTCAATTGATAACCGCATCGTCAGACGAAAGCGAGATGTTTCGGAAAATTACAGAAAGGATAGCGTAATTTTAATAATGATTATGTAATGATCGTGCGCCGATTCATCCGAGGAAAAGAATCGTGTCAGCCTTGACCAGAAAGGCTTTGACGCATATGCCGTTTTGAAGTCCGCACGCGCATTCGAGCGCTTCCGACAACGTTCTGCCGAATCGACATTCCGCATCCAGTTGCATGGCTGCCGGCGTTTTTTATCGGTCGGAAGATTGCACGGGCCGAAAACGTTGTTGATTCGACAGAAACAAGAAGGCTATTTGAAATAAACCGCACGCAATATGTCCGCGGCGGTCGCCGCACACGTGACTCTCGCGCGTCACCGATCGCGTTCGAGCGACGTCATGTTGCGCAGCGTCGGAAAGAGCCGCATCCACGCGAGCGCGACCGCGATCGTGGCCGCGCCGCCGACGACGATCGCCGCGGGCGCGCCCCACCACGCGGCCGTGACGCCCGATTCGAATTCGCCGAGCTGGTTCGACGTGCCGATGAACAGCGCATTGACGGCGCTGACGCGGCCGAGCATGTCGTCGGGCGTGCGCAGCTGCACGAGCGAGAGCCGCACGACCACGCTGATGACGTCGGACGCGCCGAGCGCCGCGAGCGCGACGAGCGACAACGCGACATGCCGCGACAGGCCGAACACGATCGTCGCGATGCCGAACGCGATCACGCCGCCGAACATCGCGCGGCCGGGCCGCGCCTTCAACGGAAAACGCGTGAGCCAGAGCGTGCCCGCGAGCGCGCCGACGGCGGGCGCCGCGCGCAACGCGCCGAGCCCCCACGGCCCGACCTGGAGGATGTCGCGTGCATAGATCGGCAACAGCGCGGTGGCACCGCCGAACAGCACCGCGAACAGATCGAGCGACAACGCGCCGAGTATCGCCGGCTCGCGCCGGATGAACGCGATGCCGGAAAACACCGAGCGCAGCGTCACGGGCTCGCGCGCCGGCGGCGCGCTGCGCAGCGGAATCGTGCCGCTCAGCAGCGCGGCGATCGCGAACGCGGCGACGCTCGTGCCGAACGCGACCGGCGCACCGAGCCCGTACAACAGCCCGCCGAATGCCGGCCCGAGAATCTGCGCGGCCTGATTTGCGGACGTCGACAACGCAGTCGCACGCGGCAGCTCGGCGCGCGGCACGACGGCGGGCAGCAGCGACGAGACCGACGGCGACTCGAATGCGCGCGCGGTGCCGACGATCGCCGCGAGCGCATAGACGCCGGGCGCGGCGAGCCATCCTTGCGCGGCGCCGAGCAGAAACACGCCGGACGCCAGCGCTTCCATGCTCTGGCAGATCGTCGCGATGCGCCGCCGGTCGAAGCGGTCGGCGACCTGCCCGACGACGAGCGTCAGCGCGAACATCGGCACGAACTGCGCGAGGCCGACGAGGCCGAGCGCGAACGCGCTGTGCGTGAGCGCGTACACGTACCAGCCGATCGCGACCGACAGGATCTGGAAAGCCAGCGACGACATCACGCGCGTGCCCCAGAACCGTCGGAACGGAGCGTGACGAAACAGATTGGCGGGCAGTTCGGAAGCGGTGCGGGCGTCGGGCAACGGAGCGGTCATCGGTCTCTCGGCTGGGCGGCGCGGCGTGCCGCCGGCCGCATGACCGGACGGCCCGATCGCGGCCAAGCCGCGATGATAAGACAAATGCGCGCGCGCAGCCGGCCTGCGCTGCGCGCCGTGCCGCGCACAAAAAAAAAGCGCGAACCGCAGTTCGCGCGAAAGAGAGACCTCGCTGAAGACGTCGAACGAGCCGGTGCGCCGGTCAGAACGAATGCCGCATCCCGATCCGCACGTCCGCCTGCGTCTGCGTCGTGGACGGCGTGAAGCTGTAGCCGATCACCGCATCGACACCCTGCGATGCACGCAGGTAGTCGCCCGAGATGTAGACGTCGGTGCGCTTCGACAGCAGGTAATGCAGGCCGGCCGTGCCCTGGTTCCAGTGGTGGCCTTCGAAGCGCGTGTGCTGATAGCCCGCGATGAAGCTCAGTGCCGGCGTGAACTGATACAGGCCGCCGCCTTCGTACACCTGCATGTGCGACGACTGGCCGAAACCCTTGATCGTCGTGTACGAGTAGTTCGCATCGAGCGTCAGCTTGCCGATCGTGTAGCTCGCGCCGACGCCGAACGTGCCCTGGCTGTCGACGTTCATCGCCGTGTTCGCGAACAGGTCGGTCCGCTGGCCGGTCGCCGGATCGACGGTCACCGTCTGCTGGCCGAGGAACGTGTGCGTGCCGATCATCGCGTACGGATCGAACGCATAGATGCCGTTCGGGTTGTTCAGGCGCGTGTACGCGGCGCCGATCGAGAAGTCGCCCTTCGTGAAGCTGGCGCCCGCGCTCCATGCGCTGTTGCGGTGGAAGTTGCCGGCGACGTTGCCGAACGAGTACATCGCGCCGAACTTGAAGCCGCTCAGGTCGCTCGACAGGAACTTGACCGAGTTGGGCAGGCGATCGCCGTTGAAGCGGTCGAAGTCGCCCTGGTGGATCGCGTAACCGCTGCCCCACGCGGAGATGTTGTAGATCGACACGAGCTCGTTGGTGATGTCGAGCTGATTGCCGAACGACAGCGTACCCCAGTTGTTCTGCAGGCCGACGTAAGCCTGGCGGCCGAATTCGGCGCCGCCGAAGCCGAGCTGTCCGTTGCCGAGACGGAAGCCGCTTTCGAGCGCGAACACGGCCTTCAGGCCGCCGCCCAGATCCTCGGTGCCCTTCAGGCCGAAGCGGTTTCCATATGCGACGCCGTCGTCGAACTTGAACACGTGCGAGCCGCCGGTGTTGTTCACGTACGTGACGCCTGCGTCGATGATCCCGTACAGCGTCACGCTGCTTTGTGCATGACCGATCGCGGGAACACACGCCGCGCATGCGAGCGCGACTGCCACGGCAACTTTCGATTGCTTCATTGTCGACCACCCTCCCTGACCCGTTCGATGGAAATAACCGCTGTCCGGCGCGCGCCGCGATACGCCGGCTCAGGGTTGATATGTAATTCGGTAAATCGGATGGCTTCGGTATTTCGTTTTCCGCAATAGCGCAGCCATGGCCGAAAAATACAAACCCATATTTCCTGTGACCCGTCTGAACGCGACACCAAATGGTCTCGTTGCGACCGCTCGGGAAAACACGGATGCCGGGCGGCACGGTGCAACCGGCCGCCCGCGAAGCGGTCAATGGCCGTCGAGCGCCGCGCGCACGGCCGGCAGGCCCGGTGCGCCGCTAGCCGTCGTCACGCCGTCCAGCCAGCCGGCGACGAGCGACGGGTCGGCCTTCAGCGCGTGTTGCGCGGCGAGCGCAGGCGACGTCTTTTTTTCCAGCATGTCGGCGATCATCCGGTTCTCGACGTCGACCGAGAACGTCATCTGCCGGAACAGGCGCGCGAGGTTCGTGCACTGGTCGGCGAAGCCGGCGCGCGCCACCGTGTTGACCGTCGCGCCGCCGTAGTTCGGGCCGAAGTATGCGTCGCCGCCGGAGAGGTATGTCAGCTTGAACTTCGTGTTCATCAGGTGCGGCTCCCACGCGAGGAACACGATCCAGCGTTTGTCGCGCACCGCACGCTCGACCTGCGTGAGCATCCCGGTCTCGCTCGATTCGACGAGCGACCAGTTCGCGGAGCCGAGCGCATGGTCGGACAGCATCCGCTTGATGTTCTGGTTCGCCGGCGCGCCGGGCTCGATCCCGTAGATCTTGTCGCCGAAGCGGTCCGCGTAGCGCGCGAGATCGGCGAACGTATGGACACCGGCAGCCGCGACGTAGTCGGGCACCGCGAGCGTGAACTTCGCGCCGCTCAGGTTCGCGTGCAGCACGTCGATCGATTTCTCGTCGACGAACGGCTTCACGAGCGGCGCCTGCGCCGGCATCCAGTTGCCGAGGAACACGTCGACCTGCCCTTTCTTCAGCCCCTGATACGTGATCGGCACCGACAGGTTCGCCACGTCCTGCCGATAGCCGAGCGCCTTCAGCACGACGCCCGCCATCGCGTTCGTCGCGTCGATGTCGGTCCAGCCGGGCGCCGCCATCCGCACGTCGCGGCACGTCTGCGGTTCGGCCGCATGCGCGGCCGTCATGCACGCGGCCGCGGCGAGCGCCGCACCGATCCGGATTGCTGCATTGCATTGCCGTTGCCGTTTCATCGTCCGCTTCCTCCGTCGTTTATCAGTGATCGCGATGCGATACGTTCAGTGCCCGACGCGCGGAAAGCGCGCCATCGCTTCGAGCGTGTCGAGTTCGATGTGATTGCGCATGTAGCGCTGGCTCGCATCGGTGAAAGGCTGCCAGTCCCACGGCTGGATCCACCCTTGCGTCGTCGCCGCGTAATGAAAGCGGCGCCGACGCTGGCTCGCGCGCACCTGCCGGTCGAGTTCCGGCAGGTTCCAGCGCCGTGCCGCTTCCGCGCGGAAGGCGGCCAGCACGTCGGCCGCCTCCGGCGCGCCCGCGAGATTCGTCAGTTCGCGCGGATCGTCGGACAGGTTGTACAGCTGCTCCGGATCGGCCGGGCAATGCACGTACTTCCAGTCGCCACGCCGGATCATCACGATCGGCGCGATCGCGCCTTCGGCCAGATACTCGCCGAGCGCGACATCGTGTGCGGCCGTGCCGCGCAGATGCGGGACGAGACTGGCGCCGTCCACCGCATCAGGCCAGCCGCCTTCCGGCGTCGCGTTCGCGAGGTCGACGAGCGTCGGCAGCAGATCGAGATGCGACACGGGACCGCGCACGCGCGCGGCGTCGAAGCGCTGCGGTGCATGGACGATCAGCGGCACGCGGCAGCCGCCTTCGAAGAACGTCATCTTGTACCAGAGCCCGCGCTCGCCGAGCATGTCGCCGTGATCGGACGTGACGATCACGATCGTATCGTCGGCGAACCCGCACTGCTCGAGCGCCGCGAGCACGCTGCCGAACTGTGCGTCGACGTACGACGTCGCGCCGTAGTAGGCGCGCCGCGCCGCGCGGATCTGCGCGTCGCTCGGCGGCGTGCGGTCGTTCTCGCAGACGAAGCGCAGCCGCTGCGAATGCGGATCGCTGTCCGATGCGCCGAGCCGCACGGCCGGCATGTCGATCTCGTCGTCGCTGTACAGATCCCAGTATTCGCGCGTGATCGCATACGGGTCGTGCGGGTGCGTCAGCGACACGACCATGCAGAACGGCCGTTCGTCGCGGCCCGCGGCACGCTCGCGCGCGAAGTCGTACAGCTTCTGCTTCGCGGCGAACGTCACTTCGTCGTCGAAGTCGAGCTGGTTCGTGCGCACGCACGGGCCCGCGTCGAGCACCGAGCTCATGTTGTGATACCAGCTCGGCCGCTCGGTCGGACGATCCCAGTCGGGCACCCAGCCGAAATCGGCCGGATAGATGTCGGTCGTCAGCCGCTCCTCGAAGCCGTGCAGTTGGTCGGGCCCGCAGAAGTGCATCTTGCCGGACAGCATCGTCCGATAGCCGGCCGCGCGCAGATAGTGCGCGAACGTCAGCGTTTGCGCCGGCAATTCGGCGGCGTTATCGTAGGCGCCGATCCCGGACGGCAGCTTGCCCGTCAGCAGCGAGAAGCGCGACGGCGCGCAGAGCGGGCTCGCGCAGTAGGCGGCGTCGAACACCACGCCTTGCGCGGCGAGCCGGTCGAGCGTCGGCGTGCGCGCGACGCGGTTGCCGTATGCCGGCAGCGCGAACGGCGTCAGCTGGTCGGCCATCAGGATCAGGATGTTGGGAGTCGGGTTCGTCATCGGCGTTCGTGAGGAAATCGCTGTTCGAATGGAGCAGATCGACGCGCAGGCAGCTGCGCATCCGGCATCGCGGACGCAGCCTGCAGAAAGTGCCGCGCGCACCGGCCGCGACTGGCTAGAATCGCGGAAGGCCTTGCGCGGCGCGGTGCCGCGCCGTCCGATGCACTATCTCCCGCCCGAATTCGCGCGGGAAGGCGTCCGGCTCTTATGGGGCCATTAGAGGGACTTATGTCGAAACCGGAACCGTTACCGTCGATGCAGGCGTTGCGCGCGTTCGAGTCGGCCGCGCGGCTCGCGAGCTTCACGGCCGCTGCGCGCGAGCTCGGCTCCACGCAGCCGGCCGTCAGCCAGCAGGTGTTTCAGCTCGAGGCCGAGCTCGGCGTGCCGCTGTTCGAGCGCAGCCCGCGCGGCGTCACGCTGACGGCCGACGGCGAATGCCTGTACGAGGCCGTCCGGCTCAGCCTCGACACCTTGCGCGGCGCGACCGCGACGCTGCGCGCGCGCCGCGAGCACGGCACGCTGACGATCGTCACCGACTTCGGTTTCGCGACGTACTGGCTGATGCCGCGCCTTGCCGGGCTCAAGCGCGTGATGCCCGACGTCGACGTGCGCGTGGTCACGTCGCAGGACTACGACGCGCAGCGCGACCATGCCGACATCGCGATCCTGTTCGGCGACGGCCACTGGCCGTCGTGCACGGCCGCGCGGCTGTTTGCGGAGTCGGTCACGCCGGTCTGCTCGCCGGCGTTCCGCGATGCACATCCGCACGTCTCGCGGCCCGAGCATCTGGCTGCGCTGCCGTTGCTCCACGTGCAGCCGACGCGCCCCGAGCGCTGGCTGTCGTGGGCCGGCTGGTTCGACGCGCACGGCCTCGACGCGCAGGCCGCGGCGCGCGGCGTGACATTCAACAGCTACGCGCTCGTGATCCATGCGGCGCTGCTCGGCGAAGGTGTGGCGCTCGGCTGGTCGCCGCTCGTCGACGAGCTCGTCGCGGCCGGCCAGCTCGTGAAGCTCGTCGACGCGCCGGTCGTCACGTCGCGCGGTTATTTTCTGGTGCGGCCGCCGCAGCGGCCGGAGCCGGACGCGACGCATGTGTTCCGGCGGTGGCTGCTCGATGCGTGTGCGTGTGCGGGGGCGGGCGTGTAAACCCTGCGCCGTTCCCCTCCCCGATTTCCGAGCCGCCCGCCCGCTGGCGCGCCGATACCAGTCACACGGCGCGTCGGTTCTATCCGCTCGCAATCTGGCCTGATTTACTACGGCATCGCGATTTGCAGTCGCGAATCGCCTACCGAGACCAGAGGAGCCCCATGAGCGACGTCCACCGTCCCGAACAATTCGTCCTGACGCTGTCGTGCGCGAGCGCAGCCGGCCAGGTAGCCGCCGTCGTCGGCTTTCTCGAGCGCCATCGCTGCTACGTCGATGCGCTGAACGTGTTCGACGACGATCTCAGCAACCATTTCTTCGTGCGCTGCGTGTTTCATCCGACGGATGAAACCCTTCAGATCGACGCCCTGCGACAAGAGTTCGGGCCGATCGCGGCTTCGCTCGCGGGCGGCGCAGGCGACACGCAATGGGCCATCCACGACGTCAACGCGCGCCCGAAGGTTCTGATCATGGTGTCGAAGCTCGAGCACTGCCTCGCGGATCTGCTGTTCCGCTGGCGGATGGGCGAGCTGAAGATGGACATCGTCGGCATCGTGTCGAACCATCCGGACTTCGAACCGCTTGCCGCGCAGCACGGGCTGCCGTTCCGCCACTTCCCGATCACGCCCGACACGAAGGCGCAGCAGGAAGCGCAGTGGCTCGACTTCTTCGAGACGAGCGGCGCCGAGCTCGTGATCCTCGCGCGCTACATGCAGGTGCTGTCGCAGGAGACGAGCGCGAAGCTCGCGAACCGCGCAATCAACATCCACCACTCCTTCCTGCCGGGTTTCAAGGGCGCGAAGCCGTATCACCAGGCGCATGCGCGCGGCGTGAAGCTGATCGGCGCGACCGCGCACTTCGTGACCGACGATCTCGACGAAGGCCCGATCATCGAGCAGGTCGTCGAGCGCGTCGATCATGCGCTGCGGCCGGAGCAGCTGCTCGCGGTCGGCCGCGATGTCGAATGCATCACGCTCGCGCGGGCGGTGAAGGCGTTTATCGAGCGAAGGGTGTTTTTGAACGGGGATCGGACGGTGGTGTTTTCCTGAACGGATCGCGCGCGGCAGGTTCGCGAACCGCCGCGCGCGCCCGACGCACGGCTCGCGTCAGCCGTCACGAACGCGAAAGTCGGCCGGCGCGCTGTGCGACAGCACCGTATCGACGTTGACGAGATCGTTGCCGTCGAGCTTCTCGCGCACCGCGTCGGCATCCATCCCGTACCGCTGCCATCGGCGCGTCAGTCGCTCGGCAAGCACCGCCCGCGGCAAGTCGAGCATTATCGTCACGTCGAACAGCGAGCGCAGCGCGCACCACGGCGGCGTCTCGAGCAGCAGGTAGTTGCCTTCGACGAGCACGAGCCGCGTCGACGCCGGCACGATCGCGGCGCCGGCCCGCGCGATTTCCAGATCGCGGTCGAATACCGGCACCGCGATATCGCGGCCATCGTCGGCGCGCAGCCGGCCGAGCAGCGCCGCAAGGCCGTCGACGTCGAACGTATGCGGCGCGCCCTTGCGCGCGCGCTCGCCACGCGCGTTCAGCACGCGATCGTCGAAATGGAAGCCGTCCATCGCGACCACCGCAGCCGAATTCGGCACGCGCGCGTCGAGCTCGGCGCGCAGCCGCTCCGCGAACGTGCTCTTGCCGGCGCCTGGCGGCCCCGCAATCGCGACGACGCGCCGCGTCGCACGCTGTGTCCGGTGCAGATGATCGACCAACGCGGCGAACGTGACGGGCTGCCCGGCGGCGATCGCATCGCTCACGGCAAGCGGCTCCGCTCGGCCTGCTTCAACGCCTCCTGCGCCGACTTCAGCTGCACGCGCGTGTACGCCAGCGCATGCGACGCGAGATCGCGGCTGTCCTCCCAAAGATTGCGCCAGATCGCGAGAATGCCTTCGAGCGGCTGGCCGACGACGCGCGACGAAAAGCTCTCGAACGTAATCGGCCCCGTATAGCCGCTGAACACCAGCGCGCGAAACACCGCCGTGAAGTCGACGTTGCCCGAGCCGAGATAGCCGCGATGCGAATCGCCGATGTGGAAATAGCCGAGGCGATCGCCGGTATCGCGGATCGCCGACATGATGTCCGACTCCTCGATGTTCATGTGATAGGTGTCGAGATGCACCTTGACGTTCGGCCGGCCGATGCGCTCGCAGAGCTCGACGCCCTGCGATGCAGTATTGAGCACGTTCGATTCGTAGCGGTTCACGACCTCGAGCCCGAGCGTGATCCCGTATTGCGCGGCCGTGTCGGCGACCTGCCCGAGGATGTCGGCAGCCATTGCGACGCCGGCGCGCGTCGTCGGCACCGCGTTCTTCTGGAACGCGGAATACAGGATCCCGCACACGTGCGTGGCGCCGCAGTCGCGTGCGACGCGCAGCACGTCGTCGAGCTTCGCCTTGCCGCGCGCCGCGCGCGCCGGGTCGCCGCTCGAGATGTCCGTCTGCGCGTCGAGCCCGAGCGAAAACGTGACGCCGAGCCCGTGCCGCTCGAGTTCGCGTCGCGTGAATTCCGTGTCGATGGACGCCGGATCGAGCGCCGGCACCTCGATGAAGTCGAAGCCGGTTTCGGCCGTGCGCGCGATTGCGCGCGCGCATTCGTCGCGGCTCCAGCCGGCTTCCCAGACCAGTGCATGTACGCCAAGCTTGTTCATTCATTCTCCTTTCGTCGAAGGTGTGCCGGGCCGCCGTGCGCGGAATCCCGCGCGTAATCGGCGAATGGACGCGTCAACGCCATGCGCCCATGCCCAGCGGATCAGCATCACGGCAAGCAGGAACGCGCCCCATAGCGCGGTGGCGAGGTGCTGGCTCGCGCCGAGCAGATTGAGCCCGGACGCGATCACCTGCAGGATCAGCAGTGCGATCACGACCGGCACGACGCGACCGAACCCGCCGAACGGATCGACTCGCCCGAGGAAGCACGCGAGGACCGAAATCAGGAGGAACGCTTCGCCGTGCCCGACCCGCACCGAATTGAATCGCGACAGCATCACGATGCCCGCCACGCCGCACATCAGCCCGGACAGCATGTAGACGCGCGTGATCGCCCGCGCCGTCGCGATACCCGAATAGCGCGTGGCTTCGACGTTCGAACCGATCATGCGCGTCACGAAGCCAAGCCGCGAATACGTCATCAGCACATGCCAGCCGAGCGCGCAAACCGCGAAGATCCAGAGCGGCACCGGCACACCGAGCCACAGACCATTGCCCATCGTCCTCACGAGCGGCGGGAAGCCGGAGATGTCGCCGCCGCGTGTCAGGAATTCGCCGAGCCCGCGCAGGAAGATCATGGCCGACAGCGACACGAGAATCGGGCTCGCGCCCGTATGCGCGATGACCGCGCCGATCAGCCAGCCGGCCGCCGCGCCCGTCGCGAGCGCGGCGAGCATGCCGAGCGCGATCGTGCCGATGCCGGCGTCCACGCCGCCGTGCGACTGGATCACCCATGCCATCGCGAGCCCGGCGATGTTGGCAGTGAACGTCACCGCGAGGTTGAAGCCGCCCGAGATCAATGGCATCAGCATCGCCAGCGTGAAGAGCCCGAGCTCGGGCAGCTGGAACGCGATCGACACGAACGTGCCGGCCGTCAGGAACCGGTCCGACGCGACGCTCATCGCGGCGACGACGAATACGAGGAAACCGAGCAAGCCGGCGACGTCGGCGGGAATCGGCAACGCCGCGGCAGGCCGATGAAAACGCGTGGTCATGATGGCGCCCTCGCATTCGACGATGGAAAGCGCGAACCGATGAGTCGCGCGACGCGATCGCTCGACAGCGTGATCGCGATCAGGATCACGGCGCCGACGATCATCTTGAACGCATACGGCGACACGCCGAGCAGGTTCAGTCCGTTTGCGGCAATCGACACGAGCACGATCCCGAGGATCGCGCCGAGCACCGTGCCGCGACCGCCGCCGAGCCGCGCACCGCCGAGCACGACGGCGGCCAGCACGTCGAGCTCGCGTCCGTACAGCGCGTTGGGCACCACTTCCTGCACGTAGTGCGCCTGCATCAGGCCCGCGATGCCGGCCATCATCCCGAGCCAGCCGTATGCGACGTAGTGCATCGTGCCGAGAGAGATGCCGACGCGCCGCGCGGCCTCCGCGTTGTCGCCGGCCGCGTAGAGCTGACGGCCGAGCGTCGTGCGCTGCAGCAGGAACCAGGTCGCGCCGACCGCGACGAGCATCGCCGCGACCGGCAGCGCGAGATCGGCCGCGCCGCTCGGCGTATCGACGTGCAGCAGCGAAATCCGGTTCATCCACCAGTCCGGCAGATCGTAGATCGACACGCCGCCCGTCGCGAACATCAGGCCACCGAAGAACACGTTGAACGTCGCGATCGTCGCGACGATCGACACGACGCGAAACCGATAGATGATCGTCGCATTCACGGCGCCGAGCAGGAACCCGAAGCCCGCTGCCGCGGCGACACCGAGCGCCCAGTTGCCGCCGCCGAGCCGCAGCATCGCGAGCGCGGTCAGATACTGAACCACCGACGCGCCGACTGCGAACGAGATGTCGATGCCGCCCGCCACGAGCACGACCAGCAGTCCGGCCGCGAAGATCAGGTTCACGGAACTCTGGTTCAGCAGGTCGAACAGGTTCGGCAGCGTGAGGAACGTCGACGTCGAGAGGCCGAGGCCGATCGCCATTGCGGCAATGACGGCCAGCAGCAGCGCCTCGATCGAACCGAGGCCGAGTGTGTGGAGGTTACGCATGGACGTCTCGCTCGATCTCGCCGATGGAAGTACGGCCCGGTACATAGTCGGCGACGATGCGGCCGCCGCGCATGTGCAGGATCCGATCGGCGTTGAAATAAACCTCCGGAATTTCGTCCGAGATCAGGATGATCGCCATGCCGGCCGCGGCCAGCTCGCGGATGATCGCGAAGATGCCGGCCCGCGCACCGACGTCGACACCGACCGTCGGCGCATCGAGAATCAACAGCTTCGGCCGCGTCGCGAGCCATTTGGCGAGTACCACGCGCTGCTGGTTGCCGCCGGACAGCGTCGACACCGCATCGTCGGGCCGCCCGATCTTGATCGCGAGCCGGTCGATCCAGTCGCGAATCAGCGCATCGCGCCGGCGCGGCGAAATCAGCCGCGCGGCGCCGAGCAGTTCATCGAGCACCGTGATCACCGTGTTGTCGCCGATCGATTGTGGCTGCACGAGGCCGAGCTGTAGCCGGTCTTCCGACACGTACGCGATGCCGGCCCGGATCGCATCGCGATTGGAGCGGCACGTGAGACGCTGGCCGTCGAGCTCGATCGTGCCGGCGTGCGGTCGCGACATGCCGAACAGCGACAGCGCGAGTTCGGTACGCCCCGCGCCGAGGCGGCCCGTGATGCCGAGAATCTCGCCGCGCCGCACGGTCAGCGACACGCCGTCGTATTCGCCGCGCCGCGACAGGCCGTCCACGCGCAACACGATCGGCGCGGCCGACAAGTCGGTCGTGCGCACCGCATAGTCGAAGGTGCGGCCGGTCATCAGTTCCGCGAGCCGCATCTGCGTCATGCCGGCAGTCGGAAACGTGCCGACGTAGCGGCCGTCGCGCATCACGGTCACGCGGCTGCACACGTCGAGCACCTCGGCGAGCCGATGGCTGACGAACACGACCGCGATGCCGTCGGCGGACAGGCGCCGCACGATCGCGAGCAGCGCTTCGGTCTCGGCATGGCTCAGCGACGCGGTCGGTTCGTCCATGAACACGAGCCGCGCATCGGCGACGAGCGCGCGTGCGATCGCCACCACCTGACGTTGCGCGATCGACAGCCGGCGCACGGGCCGGTCGAGATCCAGCGTCACGCCGAGCCGCGCGAGAATCTGCCGCG
Organism: Burkholderia sp. BC1; assembly: GCF_052683555.1. Lineage (NCBI taxonomy): Bacteria > Pseudomonadati > Pseudomonadota > Betaproteobacteria > Burkholderiales > Burkholderiaceae > Burkholderia > Burkholderia sp. BC1. The sequence continues at coordinate 81,342 of NZ_JBQYLP010000010.1, read as the reverse complement.
CAGCCGCCTTCATCCTGCGGTAATCGACAAGCCGCGGCCGTGCGCCGAGGTTCTGCTCGAACGCGATGTTCTCGGCGACGGTCATCTCCGGAAACAGCGCGAGGTCCTGCCAGATCACCTGAATGCCGAGCTCGCGCGCCCGCGCCGGGTTCAGCTCCGCAACGGGCTGCCCGTCGAAGCGGATCGACGCGCCGGGCTCGGGCCGATACACGCCGTTGACGATCTTGATCAGCGTGCTCTTGCCGCAGCCGTTTTCGCCGGCAAGACACAGCACTTCGCCCGGCTGCACGTCGAAACGCACGTTCTGCAACGCATGCACGCCGCCGAACACCTTCGACACGCGTTCGAGTTCGAGCAACGCCGGCGCGTGCGCCGCGTCCGCGGCCGGTGGCGACATCGATCGTGCGACCGCTGCGCGATCGCCTGAATGGACTGACATCATCGCAACTCTCCAGTGCGCGCCGTGTCGATACGGCGCGTTTGCCACGGGTCGCTCAGAGCCCTTGCTTCGCGAGCGTGTCGACGGTCTTTTCGTTGAGCTCGACGAGCTGGTTGACGATCAGGTTGTGTCCTTCGGGATGCACGACGCCGAGCCCGGGAATCGTCGCGCCGTCCTTCACCGGCTGCCCCTTCGCGAGCATCGTGCCGAGCGTCACGAACACTTCGCCGGCCTGCTCGGGATTCCACATGTAGCCGCCCGTCAGCACGCCCTCGTGCACGAGCCGGCGGCCCTGCCCCGGCGAGAACGGGCCGAGCACGACGACCTTGCCTTTCGCCTGCCGCTCCGCGACGGCGCGCGCGGCGCCGATCGGCCCCTGGCTGCCGAACGCGAGAATCGCCTTCAGATTCGGATGTGCGCGCATCAGGTCGAGCGCCGTCTTGCGCGATGCGTCGACGTCTTCGGCAACGCCGTAGCGATCGCCGACGAGCTTCATGTCGGGCGCATTGGCCTTCAGGTAGGCGATCGCCGCATCGGCCCACGCGTTGTGCAGCGGCACGGTCAGCGAGCCGACGAACACCGCATACTCGCCCTTGCCGCCCACCGCGCTCGCGAGGCTTTTCGCATACGCTTCGCCGAAACCCTTCGCGGAGGCGAGTTCGAAATTCCAGTCGACGTTCTGCTGGTTCGGCGACTCGTGCGTGACGACCTTGATGCCGGCCGCACGGGCGCGTTGCAGCACCGGTTCGAGCACCTTCGCGTCGTTCGGCACGACGCCGATCACGTCGACGCGCTGCGCGATCAGATCCTCGATCGCGCGCACCTGCAGCGCCGGATCGGCGCTCGTCGGCCCGACCATGAACGCCTTCACGCCGAGTTGCTCGGCCCGTTTGCGGATGCCGGCGTCCATCGCGTTGAACCATGGAATGCCGCCGATCTTCACGACGATGCCGATCACCGGCTTGTCGGGCGACGCCACCGCACTACCCATCGAGAGAACGAATGCGGTCAAGCCCGCGCACAGTGCGCGCACGAAGTTTCCTGACATGTCTCCTCCATCGGAAGGCGGCCGTCGCGCCGCCATCGTCGGGCGGCGCATCCGGCCAGTTGCTAAATCCATTCAGCAATCTGTTTTGCTGATGCTGAATGGATTTAGCTTCGTTGAGAAGCGCGGGAAAACCCGAATAGGGCGGCGCGGCGTAAAACGAATACCGTCGGGTGACCGATAAGCACGACGCCAGGGAAACCGACGCAGATGGCCCGCCACACCACCGGACGCAAGTCCACGATTTACGACATCGCAAAAACGACCGGCGCATCGACGTCGACCGTCAGCATGGTGCTGAACGGCACGTGGGCGCGCTACCGGATCAAGGAAGAAACGGCGAACCGCATCCTCGCGTGCGCAGAGGCGCTCGGCTACAACGTGAACCTGAGCGCGCGCGGCCTGCGGCTGTCGCGCTCTGGGCTGGCCGGCATGATCATCCCGCACTATCGCAACCGCTTCTTCGCGGGGCTGGCCGAAACGTTCGAGGACGAGGCACGTCGCCGCGGCCTGTGCCCGATCGTTGTGGGCACGCAGCGCGATCCGGCCGTCGAATCGAGCGTCACGCAAACGTTGCTCGCGCAACGAGTCGAATGGCTGTTCGTTGCCGGCGTGCGCGATCCCGCGCCGCTGAACGCACTGTGCGACAAGGCCGGCGTACCGTCGATCAATCTCGATCTGCCCGGCCCCGGCGCGCCGTCGATCGTATCGGACAACCGCGGCGGCGCTCGCGCGCTGACCGAACGACTCATCGACAAGATGCTCGCGCGCGGCGAGTCGCCCGCGGAGCTGATCCTGCTCGGCGGGTTCGCCGGCGAATACGCGACGGAGATGCGCATCGCCGGATTCCGCGACGCATTCGAAGCGCGACGCCTGACGCCGCCGGCCGCCGACGCGATCGAATGCTGCGGCTATAGCCCCGACGCGGCGCGACAGGCGCTCGCGCGACGTTATGCGGCGCTCGGCCGGCTGCCGGCCGGCATGCTGATGAATTCGATCACGGCGTTCGAAGGGCTCGTCCGCTTCGCGTCCGGGTTGCCGTGGGACATCTGGCAGCGCACGGCCGTCGGCTGCTTCGACTGGGATCCGTTCGCCGCGCGGTTGCCTTTCGATGTGACGATGCTGCGTCAGGACGTGCAGAAAATGATCGCGGAAGCGTTCGCGCTGCTCGATGCGCCGGACACGACGCCGCATCCGACCGTCATGGTGCCGACGCGCTTCATGGACACGCTCGACGACGACACGACCGCGCCGGACGACGCGCGTGCCGACTGAACGTCATGCGCGATACGCCGGCCCCAAATGACGAAAGCCCGGCGGCATGGGCCGACCGGGCTTCGTTGCGGACAGCGTGTCGTTGCGACGACCGCGACCTCAGCCGCTCACTTCACCCAGGCAAAGTAATACGACAACCAGATCGTCAGCGCCGCGCCGACCAGCGCCGCATACGGCGCGAGATTCAGCCACACGCTGCGCTTCGGCACCTCGAGTTCCATGTCGCGCTGCATCTGGGCGGGAAAGCGCCCGCGATCCTGCCAGTAGTGGCGATACACGAACACCGGCACGATCAGCAGCATCGCGATCAGCCCGTTGCGCAGCGTGCCTTCGCCTTGCAGATTCGCGCCTGCGCCGACATACACGAGGTTCGCATACCCGCAGATCGAGCCCGCGACGAGCAGCCACGTCGGGCAACGGAACGGACGATCCCAGCTGCCGCGATCCATCCGGTGGATCCAGCCCGACTGCAAATTCAGGAACACGAACAGCATGTAGCAGACGTTCGAGATCGACAGCACCGTCATGTAGTCCGACATCATCAGCAACACGAGGTTGAAACCGAGGTCGGTCCACATCGCGCGCGTCGGCGCGCCGTGCTCGTTCACGTGCGACAGGAATTTCGGCAGCCAGCCGTCGACCGATGCCTGATAGAGCGTGCGCGACGAGCCCATCATCGACGTCATCACGATCAGCAGGATCGACAGCATCAGCATCACGACGACCGCATTCGCGACCCACGCGCCGCCGCCGACGATCCTCGCCATCGCGGCCGCGACGCCGGTGCCGTCGCCGATCGCCGGATCGAGCATCGCCTGCGTGCCGAGCGCGCCCTGGAACGCCATCGGCACGAGCGTCATCACGACGAGACACAGCGCGCCCGACCAGAAGATCGCCTTTGCGGTATCGCGACGCGGATCGCGGAATTCGCGCGTATAGCAGACGGCCGTCTCGAAACCGTACGACGCCCAGCCCGCCATGAACATCGCGCCGAGCGCCATCACGACGCCCTGCCCGTTCCACGTACCGAAGGTCGCGGCCGTCAGATTGCCGTGCGCGTCGTGGCCGAGCGGCAGCAGCGGGAGCAGGTTCGACATCGGCACGTCGCCGGTGACGAACGGCACGATGCCGACGATCAGCAGCGGCGTCAGCGACGCGATGCCGAGAATGCGCTGCGTGCGCGCGGCTTTCGACGCACCGCTGTGCTGAAGCTTGAACGTGATCAGAAGCAGGATCGTCGCGATGATGAACGTCGCGTTGATCCGCAATGACAGACCCGGCTTGATGAAACCGAGATCCGCAACCTTGAACTGCCAGTGCAGCACCGCTGCATCGGCGGGAAAGAGACTCGTGAGCGCATAGCTCGCGGCGAGACCGCAGCCGAGCGCAAGCATCGGAGACCATGCGAGCCAGTTGCACCACACGGAAACCGGGGCAATCAGCTTGCTGTAGCGAACCCAACCGATCGCGCCGTATACCGACGCGCCGCCCGATTTATGAGGAAATAGCCCCGATATTTCCGCATAAGTCGCGCTTTGAATCAGCCCCATCGTGATCGCGGCGATCCAGATCGCCCACGCGGGCTGGCCGATCGTCGCACATACGCCGCCGATCGTGAACAGCACGCCTGCCGGCACGCCGCTCGTCACCCAAAATGCGTCCTTCCATGTCAGGCCACGATGCAGCGTATGGCCTGTCGAATCATGTGAGATGGTTGCCTCGACATCACTGGTGCGGCTTGCACGCAGTCCTGCTTGACTCATCCAAATCCTCCTGTGATGACTCCGCACAAGCGCCGTAGTGTAACAACATACGCACTTTCTTGCAGAATCGGTAAAAAAATTCCGGGATATGGGAGCAGGTCATCGCGATTGTTTCGGATTCCTGCTCGCCATTCCCGGCGTATTGTTTTGATGTTTCGGCTGACGAATCGTCAGCCGTTTACTGCGCGCCTTCCGTCCATGCATTGACGCGGTCGGCATGCGCGGCGATCCACGCGTCGGCGGCCGCTTCCGGCTTCGAGCCGTTCTGGATCGCGAGCATCACGCTGTCGATCTCGCCCGGCTTCCACTGGAATTTCTTCAGGAAGGCAACGACCGGCTTCGCCTTCGTTTCGAGCTGCGGATTCACGACACTGTCGACGTGCTCGGCGCCGCCGAACACCTTCTTCGGATCCTCGAGGAAGCGCAGCTTCCATTTCGCGAACATCCAGTGCGGCGCCCAGCCCGTCACGATCACCGGCTTGTTCGCGCTGACCGAGCGCGACAGTTCGGCCGTCATCGCGCTGCCCGAGCTCGGCATCAGCGTATAGCTGAGCCCGTAGTTCTTGATCGCTTCGTCGGTCTTGCGCATCACGCCCGCACCGGCGTCGATGCCGACGATGCGGCCGCCGAAACTGCTCTTTTCGGCGTTCAGATCCTCGATGCTCTTCGCCTTCACGTAATCCGGGACGATCAGGCCGATCTTCGCGTCGGGAAAGTTCGCGCCGAGGTCGACGACCTTGCTCTTGTATTCGCTCCAGTACGAGCCGTGCGTGACCGGCAGCCAGGCCGACAGCGTCGCGTCGAGATCGCCGCGCGCAACGCCCTGCCACATGATCCCGGCCGCGACCGGCACGAGCTGCACCTGGTAGCCGAGCTTCTTCTCGATCACGCGGGCCGCGACGTTCGAGGTCGCGACGCTGTCGTCCCAGCCTTCGACGTAGCCGATCTTCAGCGTCGGTTTCGTATCCGCGAGCGCGGATGCACTCAACGCCACCATCGCCGACAGTGCGCCGGTCCACAACAGTTTTCCGAGTAGCTTCATGGTCGATCTCCTTGATATGCGCACCCTGCGCGTTGTCTCTCTAGGTTCTTCAACCACAAATCCGCGGTAGCGTTTTTTTCCGACAGATGCTTGTCCGGATGCGACGCGGCGCGTCGCATCGCGGCCGGTCGTTATTTATCGATGACGAGATCCGAAAGCGGCTTGCTGCAGCACAGCAGCACCATGCCCTGGTCGATCTCGCGCTGGCGAATCCCGCCGTTGTGCTTCATGTCGACCTGCCCCGACACGAGCTTCACCTTGCAGGTGCCGCACATGCCCTGCGTGCACGAGGCCGGCAGCCGAACGCCCGAGCGGCGCGCCGCATCGAGCACGTGCTGGTCGGCGCCGCACGACACCTCGCGGTTGCTCTTCGCGAAGCTGACCGTGAACTGCTTCGTCGCGACTTCGGCCTCGTCGGCCACCGGCGCGAGCTCGGCGAGCAGCTCGTCGCTGGCCGTCTGCGCGAGCGTCTCGAACGAGAAGCTTTCCTCGTGATAGCGCTTGCGGTCGAAACCGGCCTCGTCGAGCAGGTCGCGCACGGCCTTCATGTACGGCGCCGGGCCGCACGTGAAGATCTCGCGCTCCATGAAGTCCGGTGCGATCAGCTTGAGCAGCGGCAGCGTCAGGAAGCCCGTGACGCCCGGCCAGTTCGTGCGCGTGCCGACGCGTTCGACGACGAACGACGTGCGGAAATTCGTGTGGTTCGACGCGATCAGATCGAGCTCGCGCGCGAAGATGATGTCGTCCGGCGTGCGTGCGCTGTGCACGAACACGATGTCGCGATCCTCGGCGAGATCGTGATGCGCGCGGCTCATCGACATCAGCGGCGTGACGCCCGAGCCCGCGGACAGGAACAGGTACTTGCGCGCCGGATGCCGCGCGCAGGTGAACTCGCCGGCCGGCCCGAGCACGCGAACCGACGCGCCCGGCTGCAGGTTGTCGTGCAGCCAGTTCGACACCTTGCCGCCCGGCACGCGCTTGACGGTGATCGAGATGGTGTGCGGCCGCGTCGGCGACGACGAGATCGTGTAGCAGCGATTGATCGTCTCGCCGTCGATGTCGAGTTCGAGCGTGATGAACTGGCCGGGCTCGAACGAGAACGTGCGGCCCTGCGGCGAACGGAAGAAGAAGCTCTTCACGTCGTGCGTTTCCTGCCGCACGTGGCAGCACACCAGCGTTTCCTCGACGTCGCTCGTCCAGCGCTCGGCAAGGGCGTTCCAGAAAGCCGGGCGCGTGACCCGGCTGTCGGTCGGCTCGAAATTGGCCGCATCTCGCATCATGTTTGACTCCGCTGCTAAATCGCTAATCGCTATGCGCCGGTCTTTTCGGCGAGCCGGCCGATGTACCACGCCGAGAACTTCTCGACGAGCCCTTCCGTGAACGGCGAATACGGGCCGGGCTCGTACGCGCTGCTGTTCGCGCCGCGCTGCGAGAATTCGACGAGCGCGCGGTCCTGGTCGTTGGTCGCGTTCCACACGGCCGTCAGGTTCTTCACGTCGTAGTCGATGCCTTCCTTCGCATCCTTGTGCACGAGCCACTTGGTGCGCACGAGCGTCTTGCCGGCCGACAGCGGAATCACCGAGAACGTCACGATGTGATCGCTCATGAAGTGATGCCACGAGTTCGGCTGCGTCCAGAACGACAGCCCGCCGAGATCGGCCTGGCGGAATTCGCCGAGCAGCTTCTTCGAGGCGACCTTGGCGTCGAGCGTCTGCGATTCGCCGCTGCGATCGAGCGGCAGTCGCTGCGTACGAAAGCCCGTCACGTCGAGCAGCTTCTCGATCTCGACCGACGGCAGCCCCATCTCGGCCCATTCCTTGCCGCGGCGGATGCAGGTTTCCGCAAAGGCGTCCATCCCTTCGGCGTTCGCCTCCGAGCGTTGATAGCCGAACCCGTATTCGTACAGCGAGATCGTCAGCTCCGGGTGGTTCGCGACGCAGTGATAGCACTCGCGGTTGTTCTCCATCGTGAGCTTCCAGTTGCCTTCCTCGATGATGTCGATCTGCGCGGCGATCTTGGTGTTCGGCAGATCGTGCGGCAGCAGATACGGCTCCATCGCGGCGCGCATCTGCGCGAAATCAGCGGGCGGCTCCTCGGCGAGGCAGATGAAGATCAGGCCCGCGAGGTTCTCGACGTGCACCGGCTTCAGGCTGTGCTTGCAGCGGTCGAACTTCTCGCCCATGTGCTCGGCGAACATCAGCTGGCCCGTCAGGTTGTAGGTCCAGCTGTGGTACGGGCACACGATGTTGCCGACCGAACCCTTGTCTTCGTTGCACAGGCGCGCGCCGCGGTGACGGCACACGTTGTGGAACGCACGGATCTCCATGTCGTCGTCGCGCACGATCAGGATCGAATCGCTGCCGAGCTCGACCGTCACGTAATCGCCCGGTTCGGGAATGTCGGGTTCGACCGCGACCTGGATCCAGTGCTGGCGGAAGATCGCTTCCATGTCCAGCGCGAAAATCTCCTCGCTCGTGTAGAACGGCGCCTCGAGGCTGTGGCCTTCCTTGCGTCGCTCGATCAGTGCACGAATGTCTGCCGATACTTTCATCGTTTGCTCCGGATTCCTTGCATCCCTGGGTTCTTGCCGACAGAATCAATAGTCGATGAGCTGATGCTCGCGCAAATACGCGAGGATCACTTGTGCTTTTTCGACCGAACTCCCCTCAATTACGACGTTGCCGCCACGGCTTTCGGTCGTCGTCGCCGACAGCATCCGGGCATGCCCGGAGCGCTTCTCGGCGGCCGCCAGCTTCACCGGCTTGCGCTCGATCGGGCCGACCTTCCATGCGGCCGCTTCGGCGTCGGCGCCGGTGACCGTGCGCGCCGGACGAATCGTCCCGGCACGCAGCCGCGCGTACGCGTAGCGCGGCTGCGCATTCGCGAGCGGATGGACCGCGACGACGGCCGGCAGCGCGGCATCGACGCGGCGGCGCAGGCCTTTCGGTAAGAATTGCCGCACCGTCGCGCGGCCGCCGTCGACCGACACGTCGACGGCCGATCCGACGAGCGGATAGCCGAGCGCCGCGGCGACGCGATACGGCAGCATCCCGCTGTCGAACGCCCCTTCGGCGCGCGTGCCGGTCAGTACGAGGTCGTAGCCGTCGACGCGGCCGGCGAGCGCGCGCGCGACGTCTTCGCCGTCGTCGCAGACGAGCACGTCGACCGTGCGCGCACCGAGCGCGAGATATTCGGCAAGAGCGGGATTCGCGGGATCGCCCGCATGAATCACGTCGAGCTGCGCGCGATGCCGTTCCGCGAGTTCGCGGCCGAGTTCGAGCGCGGCCGCATCGTTGCGGCTATAGCGCGCGGTGCCGCTGACCGGATGCCGGCCGACGGACACGAGCACCGCGATGCGTTGCAACTGGCGAGGGGCGTTCATGCTGCGACTCCTTCCGGTTCACGGGCGCCGACCGCGGTCGGCGATTGTCCGCGCGCGGCACGCGCGGCCTGCACCTGTTCGATCAGCGCGGCGATCGTCGCCTGCGCGTCGCCGACCACCGTCAAGTTCGCGCGCTTCGCGATCGGCGCGCTGCCGTCGAGGTTGACCGCGATCACGTGGCGGCAATCCTTGATGCCCTGCAGGTGCTGCACCGCGCCCGAGATCCCGAACGCGATATAGACGCTCGCTTCGACCGTCTTGCCCGTCGCGCCGACCTGCTTGTCGCGCGTGAAGTGACCGTTGTCGACCGCGACGCGGCTTGCGCCGATCGCTGCGCCGAACGCGCCGGCCAGCCGCTCGAATGCGGCGATGTCGGTCACGCCGTTGCCGGCCGATACGATGAAGTCCGCTTCCTCGAGCGCGACCTGCGCGGCGTCGATTTCCTCGAGACCGAGATCGCGATACGACTGTGCGGCGTCGGCGGCCGGCCGGATGAAATCGGCGGCCAGCCGCTCGCCCGCGCCGACGAACGGCAGCTTCGCTTCGACCGCGTTCGGCGCGAGCAGGATCACGTCGGGCAGCGCACGCGTCGCGAACGCGCGCTTCGCATGCACGTAGGTGCCGACGTGCTTCGCATCGATCTCGACGACGTTCGTCGCGACGCTTGCGCCGGCCACCGCGGCATAGCGGCGGCCGACATCGCCGTCGCCCGTCGCGTTGTCGGGCACGAACACGTGTTTCGGCGCGAGTGCGGCGACGCAGGCCTGCAGCGCCTGCAGCTCGCTCTCGGGCGCGAACGCGCGGCGATCGAAGCCCGCGAGTTCGACGAGCTTGTCGACGCCGAGCTCGGCGATGTCGTCCTTCAGTTCGCCGAAGGCGAGCAGCGCGACTTCGGTCTGCGCGTCGGCGAGCAGCGCGGCCGCGCCGATCGCCTGGCGCGACAGGTCGTCGAGCGAGCCGCGTTCGGCATGCGCGACCACGAGCATCACGTGCTTCGGGTCCTGCACCGCGCGGCGCGGCTTCGCGGCGGCGGCCGCATGACCGTGGGCCGGCCATTGCGCGGCGCTCGCGTCCGCGCTGCCTTCCTCGCCGAGCGTGATGCGTTTCAGGCCGGCGGCCGTGATGATGAACGGCCGGCGCGGATCGATTCGTTTGATCTTGTTCATCGATTCACTCCAGCGAGGCAGCGACGAGTTCGGCCACGTCGAGCACGTCGGGGCGCGGGCCCACGACACCTTCGAGCATCGCCGTGCAGTTCGGGCACGCGACCGCGACCACTTCCGCGCCGACCGTGCGCGCGTCGGCGATACGGATGTCCGGGATGCGCTGCTTGCCGGGGATGTCGGTCAGCGGCGCGCCGCCGCCACCGCCGCAGCAGCGGCCGCGCATGCCGTTGCGCTCCATTTCGACGACCTGGATGCCGATCGTCTTCAGCAGCTTGCGCGGCGCTTCGATCTCGCCGTTATAGCGGCCGAGATAGCACGGATCGTGATACGTGGTGCGCTTCTCGCGCAGCGCTTCGACGGCCTTCGGCGCGATCTTGCCGCTGTCCGCGAGTTCCGCGAGATAGGTCGTGTGATGCTTGACCGTCACGCGCAGCCCGAGCGCGCGGTATTCGTTGCGCAGGCTGTGCATCACGTGCGGGTCGGCCGTCACGATCTGCTTGTACGACAGCTCGCCGAGCGTGCCGATCAGGCGCTTCGCCATCTGCTGGAACGTGGCCTCGTCGCCGAGCCGGCGCGCGACGTCGCCCGTGTCGGTTTCGTCGGGGCCGAGCACCGCATAGTCGACGCCCGCCTTGTTCAGCACCTTCACGAACGCGCGCAGCGTGCGCTGATAGCGCATGTCGAACGCGCCTTCGCCCGCGACGAACAGCACGTCGACCGGCTTGCCGGGACGCGCGACCGGCGCATTGAGGTCGACCGACCAGTCGTAGCGCGCGGCCGTGTCGTAGCCGCCCATCGTGCCCGTCTCGCGCAGGTTCGCGAGCACTTCCTGGCCCTTGCCCGGCACCGTGCCGTGCACGAGCGTGCGGTTGCGGCGCATGTCGACGATCGCGTCGACGTGCTCGATCAGCATCGGGCACTCCTGCACACAGGCGCGGCAGGTCGTGCACGACCACAGCGTCTGTTCCTCGATCAGCGCCGACACGATCGGGCCGTTCGGTTCGCCGCGATGCTGGCCGACCGGCAGGCCCGGCGTCGGGCTGCCCGCATAGGCGGCATCGGTGCCGCCCGCCATGCCGACGACGAGATCCTGGATCAGCTTCTTCGGGTTCAGCGGCTGGCCCGAGGCGAACGCGGGGCACGCGGCTTCGCACTTGCCGCACTGCACGCATGCATCGAAGCTCAGCAGTTGATTCCAGCGGAACTCGACCGGCTTCGCGACGCCGTACTCCTCGTGCTCGATGTCGGGCAGCTTCAGCGCGGTCGGCGGCGTAGCCGTGCCGTTGCCCGTGAACGATTCGCGCGATGCGGCGAAACGCTCCTGGCGCGGATGGAACGCGAGGTGCAGCAGGCCGGCGATCGCGTGCTTCATCGGGCCGCCCTTCGCGGCGCCGACCGTCATCGCGAATGCGCCGACGCCGATCAGCAGCGCGCAGAGCACGGCGAACGCGCCGGACATCGCGCCGGTCGGCACGAGCATGAACAGCACGAGGCCGAGCGCGAACGAACCGAGCAGCCACGGCAGCGTATTCCACGGGCCGCGCGACAGACGCGCCGGCACGTTCTTCGCCGCGCGGCGACGCCACACGAACACCGCGCCGACGAGCATGGCGAGCGCCGCGAGGAAGATCAGCTTGTCGAGCCACGGCGAATAGATCGCGAGGCCGTAGTTGACGAACACCAGCGCGAGCGCGGCGATCGCGCCGCCGGCGGTCGCGACGTGCGTCTTCGCGATGTACGGGTCGCGCGCGACCACGTGGTGCAGATCGACGAAGTAGCGCTTCGGAATCGCGAACAGGTTCGCTACGCCGAACGCGCCGGGCGCCGTGGCCCGCCCGAGACGCCAGTACGACGAGCGCTTCGCGACCGCGAACGCGAGCCCCGCCACCGACAGCCACAGCAACGCGGTAATCAGGAATGCCGGATTCATCGTCAGAAATCCTTCACGAGACGCAGCGAGTCGTAGATCGCACCGTGGACGTTGTGCATCGAGATGCAGTCGCCGACACGGAACAGCAGGAAGCGGCCGTTGCCGAGTTCTTCCGACAGGCACGGCTGCGGCTCGGCCGCGAACAGCGTGTGCGGATCGATCTGGCCGCGGTTCACCGATTCCGGCTTCAGCTTCCAGTAGAGCTCGTCGTTCGGCGACGAGCCGTTCTCGATCACGACCTGGTCGACCGCGCGCTCTTCCAGTTCCTCGGTGTATTCGTTGCGCAGCACCGCGATCTTCTTGCCGTCTTCCTCGTAGACGCGATCGAGCATCGTGTTCGGCGTCTGGATCACGCCGAGCGCGTACAGCCGGCGATAGAAGATCGGGAACGTCGTGCCGCCGCAGTCGTCAGCGACCTTCACGTCGGGCGTGACGACCTCGACCTTCGAGCCGCGGCTCGCCATGAAGTCGGCGACGCCCGCGCCCGCATGCGTGCTCACGCCGTCGAACAGCAGCACGTTCTGCTTCGGCTCGACCTTGCCGGTCAGGATGTCCCACGAGCTGACGGCGAGCCCTTCGGCCACACCCCACGCCGGCACCTGCCACGTGAAGCTCGAGCCGCCGGTCGCGAGCACGACGATGTCCGGCTTCTCGGCCATGATCATCTTCTCGTCGGCCGTCACGCCGAGACGCCGGTCGACGCCGATGCGCTTCGTCTCCATGTCGAACCAGCGGATGATCCCCGACATCTGTTCGCGCTGCGGCGCCTTCGCGGCGATCATCACCTGGCCGCCGACTTCCGCGTTTTTCTCGAACAGCACGACGTCGTGGCCGCGCAGGCGTGCCACGCGCGCCGCCTCGAGCCCGGCCGGGCCCGCGCCGACGACGACGACCTTGCGCTTCGGGCCGCGCGACTTCTCGATGATGTGCGGCATCGTCGCTTCGCGCGAGGTCGCCGCGTTCTGGATGCAGAGCACGTCGAGGCCGTTGTATTGGCGGTCGATGCAGTAGTTCGCGCCGACGCACTGCTTGATCTCGTCCTCGCGGCCGTCGCGGATCTTGATCACCATGTGCGGATCGGCGATCTGCGCGCGCGTCATGCCGACCAGGTCGATCATTCCGTTCGCGAGCAGGCGCTCGGCCTGCCCGGCGTCGCGGATGCTCTGCGCGTGCATCACCGGAATCTTGACGACCGACTTGATGCCGGCCGCGAGATGCACGAACGGCTCCGGCGGCAGCGCCATCGGCGGCATGCAGTTCGCGATCGTGTTGTGTGTATCGCCGCCCGAGCCGACGACGCTCAGGTAGTCGATCAGCCCCGTCTCGGCCATCGCCTGCGCAATCTCCTTCAGCGCTTCGTGGTCCAGGCCGTCCTCGTGAAATTCGTCGCCGCACATCCGCAGGCCGACGCAGAAATCCTTGCCGACCGCTTCGCGCACGGCCGTCAACACCTCGATGCCGAAGCGCAGACGGTTCTGCAGGCTGCCGCCCCATTCGTCGGTGCGGTGGTTCGAGCGCGGGCTCCAGAACTGGTCGATCAGATGCTGGTGTGCGGCCGAGATTTCGATGCCGTCCATGCCGGCCGCCTGCACGCGCTTCGCGGCCGCGGCGAAATCGCCGATGATGCGGCGGATCTCCTCGATCTCGATGATCTTCGCGTTGCCGCGGTGCACCGGCTCGCGCACTCCCGACGGCGACATCAGATGCGGCCAGTGCTCGCCGTGGAACGACGAGCGGCGGCCCATGTGCGTCGCCTGGATCATGATCTTCGCGCCGTGCTTGTGCATCGCGTCGGCGAGCCGCGTGAGCGGGTCGATGATCTTGTCGTTCGACAGATTCACCGACTTCCACCAGCCCTGCGGGCTGTCGATCGACACGGGGCTCGAGCCGCCGCAGATCGCGAGGCCGACACCGCCCTTCGCCTTCTCCTCGTAGTAGCGGATGTAGCGGTCGCCCGGCAGGCCACCCGGCTCGGCATACACCTCCGCGTGCGCGGTACTGACGATCCGGTTACGCAGCGTCAGCTGATTGAGCTGCATGGGTTTGAACAGGTGGGGATAACGCATCGCTGGCGACCTCTGGCGTTCGAATGTCTCGTGTTGCGGGTGTTGTTCTGTTTCAGTGCATCAATGCGCGAGCGGCGACACTTCGAAGATGCAGCGGTCGTGATGCTCGGCCGCGCACTGCACTTCCTTCGACTGCGCGCGCGGCGCGCCCTTGCCTTCCGGCGTCGTGTCGTTCACCCAGTCCATCGCACCGGCGAACCAGCCGGCGAACATGTAGCAGAGCTTGCCTTCCTTGCCCGGCTGCTGGAGCACGAACGACGAATGGCGCAGCTCGATCTTCGCGCGTGCCGTGGCCGGGTCGGCCTCGACGATCGAGAACAGCCCCCAGCCGCGCTGCGACAGGCGCTTCAGGTAATGCTCGAACACGGCCATCCCGGCGATCCCGTGCTGCTTGGCTTCCTTGTCGCACCAGTGGTAAGCGGACTTGTAGCCGGCCTTGTACAGGATCTCGGCATAGGCCTCGACGCCGAGCGCTTCCTCGACCGCGACGTGGTTGTTCGTGAAGAAGTGGCGCGGCACGTACAGCATCGGCAGCGCGTCGGTGGTCCAGACGCCGGTAACGGGATCGACGTCGATCGGCAGTTGCGGTTGCATCGTGGTGACTCCGTGAGGAAAAGTGGCCGCGCGGCACAGGCGCAGGCACGGCATCGTCCGCGTGCCCGCACACTGTGTGCGGGCACGTCCGGATTGTTGTTGTGGTGTAAATCGCTGGCGGCGGCCGGCGTCGTGCGCGCTTACGCGCCCCAGACGTCCTTGAACACGCGCACCCAGTTCTCGCCCATGATCTTGCGGATCCGCGACTCCTTCCAGCCGTGGCGCTCCATCGCCGCGGTCAGGTTCGGGAATTCGCCGATCGTGCGGATGCCTTCGGGGTTGATCACCTTGCCGAAGTTCGTCAGCTGGCGATAGCGGCCCTTGTCGTGCGTCAGCATGTCGAAGAACTCCTTCGCGTAGTCCTGCGTGAAGTCCGTGCCGATGCCGACCGCGTCTTCGCCGATCAGGTTCACGACGTAGTCGATCGCCTCGATGTAGTCGTCGATGTTCGCTTCGATCCCGCGCTTCAGGAACGGTGCGAACATCGTCACGCCGACGAAGCCGCCCGCATCGGCGATCTCCTTCAGCTGGGCGTCGCTCTTGTTGCGCGGATGCTCCTTGAGGCCCGACGGCAGGCAGTGCGAGTAGCACACCGGCTTCTTCGAGAACGCGATCGCCTCGGACGACGTGTTCGCTCCGACGTGCGACAGGTCGACCATGATCCCGACGCGGTTCATCTCGGTGATCACTTCGCGGCCGAAGTCCGAGAGCCCGCCGTCACGCTCGTAGCAGCCCGTGCCGACGAGGTTCTGCGTGTTGTAGCAAAGCTGGACCACGCGCACGCCCATGTCGGCGAACGCCTCGATGTAGCCGATGTTGTCCTCGAACGCATGCGCGTTCTGGAAGCCGAGGATGATCCCCGTCTTGCCTTCCTTCTTCGCGCGGAAGATGTCGTCGGTCGTGCGCACCAGCGTCAGCAGCTCGCTGTTGTCGCGGATCTTCTTCTTCATCACGCCGATGTTGTCGACGGTCTTCGCGAAGTTTTCCCACACCGACACCGTGCAGTTCGCGGCCGTGATGCCGCCCTTGCGCATGTCCTCGAACACCGGCTTCTCGAACTTCGAAATGTTCAGGCCGTCGATGATGATGCTGTCGTCATGCAGCGTGCTCATATCCGTCTCTCGCTCCAGTCTCGTCCGGTGTGGGTCAGTAAATCGGGAAGCGCTCGCAGAGCGCGAAGATTTCGCGGCGCACGCGCTGCTCGGTCGCGGCGTCGCCCTCCGGGTTCGCGCGCAGTGCGTCGAACACCTCGAGGATCAGGCGGCCGATCTCGCGGAACTCCGCGACGCCGAAGCCGCGCGTCGTGCCGGCCGGCGTGCCGAGACGGATGCCCGACGTGATCGTCGGCTTCTCGGTGTCGAACGGAATGCCGTTCTTGTTGCAGGTGATGCCGGCACGTTCGAGCGCCTGCTCGACCTGCGCGCCCTTCAGCCCCTTCGGGCGCAGGTCGACGAGCAGCAGATGGTTGTCGGTGCCGCCCGTGACGAGATCGACGCCGCCCGCCTTCAGCACTTCGCCGAGCGCCTGCGCGTTGGCGAGCACGTTGTCGATGTACGTCTTGAAGTCCGGCTGCAGCACTTCGCCGAACGCGACCGCCTTGCCGGCGATCACGTGCATCAGCGGGCCGCCCTGCAGGCCGGGGAACACGGCCGAGTTGATCTTCTTCGCGATCTCTTCGTCGTTGGTCAGCACGAAGCCGCCGCGCGGGCCGCGCAGCGTCTTGTGCGTGGTCGACGTGACGACGTGCGCGTGTTCGACCGGGTTCGCATGGCGGCCGGCGGCGATCACGCCCGCGATGTGCGCCATGTCGACCATCAGCTTCGCGCCGACGCTGTCGGCGATCGCACGGAAGCGCGCGAAGTCGAGCGCGCGCGGATACGCGGAGAAGCCCGCGATGATGAGGCTCGGCTTGTGCTGCTGGGCGAGTTCCTCGACCTGGTCGTAGTCGATGCGCATCGTGTCGCGGTTCACGCCGTACTGGACCGCGTTGAACCACTTGCCCGACAGCGCCGGCTTCGCGCCGTGCGTCAGGTGGCCGCCCGCGTCGAGCGACATCCCGAGCACCGTGTCGCCCGGCTTGGCGAGCGCGAGCATCACCGAGCCGTTCGCCTGCGCGCCCGAGTGCGGCTGCACGTTCGCATAGCCGGCGTTGAAGATCTTCTTCACGCGGTCGATCGCGAGCGCCTCGACTTCATCCGCGAACTCGCAGCCACCGTAATAGCGCTTGCCCGGATAGCCTTCCGCATACTTGTTCGTGAGCACCGAGCCTTGCGCCTCGAGCACGGCGCGCGACACGATGTTTTCCGACGCGATCAGTTCGACCTGCGACTGCTGACGCTCGAGTTCCTTCAGGATGGCGCTGCGCACCGGCGCGTCGCGCTCTGCAAGGGGCTGCGAAAAGAAAGACTGGGTGTTCGACATAGTGCGTCCGTGACGAAGAATAAAGGGCTGCAACCGATGCTCAAGGGCCCGCCCTGCCTGGCTTTGAAGCGTGTTGCAGACAAGGTTGCCGACGGCTCTATTCTTGTCGTTCGGATTTTCGGCGGATTGATGAATTTAGACGCGTTCTTTGCCTTTTCCGCCATGCGCGTCCGTTTTACACAAGTGATCGGTCGTGCTTTTTCGGATGGCCAATAAAAAGCACGTTCGCCGTTCACCTATGAACAGGCACGCCGCTGGTGCCGGGCGCGCGCATCGGCAGTGCGCGCCGTCACGCTTTCGGTGCAGTGCAGCAACGCGCTTTAACGCAGACAACGTATGGAGCTAGGGTTTAGCCGTATGGCACGCTTGTTGCGCTCGCTCACACAATACTGCAGCCCGATTCGTGCCTCGGGCAGAAGCTATTAGAGATTCAAGGAACGCTCCCCATGTCGCCCGACCGTACAGCGTCGCTGTCCCACTTCGCGTTCATGCCTTTACCGAACTTCACGATGATCGCGTTCACGAATGCGATCGAGGTGCTTCGGATGGCGAACTACCTGAGCGGTCAGCCTCTGTACCGATGGTCGGTGATCAGCCCCGACGGCGGTCCGGTCACGGCGAGCAACGGCCTGACGGTCGACACCGGTCCGGCCGAATGCGCGGGCCAGCCCGACATCGTGTTCGTATGCGGCGGCGTCGACGTGCAGCGCGCGACGACGCCCGCGCATCTGTCGGCGCTGCGCCGTTTCGCGCGTGCCGGCATTCCGCTCGGCAGCCTGTGCACGGGCACCTATGCGCTCGCGAAGTCGGGCCTGCTTGCCGGCTACGCGTGCGCGATTCACTGGGAAAACATGTCGGCGCTGAAGGAAGAGTTTCCCGACACGCGCTTCCTGAAGGAACTGTTCGTCATCGATCGCGACCGCATCACCTGCACGGGCGGCGTCGCGCCGCTCGACATGATGCTGAACCTGATCGCCGCACGCGTCGGCACCGCGCGCGTCACGCAGATCGCCGAGCAGTTCATCGTCGAACACGTGCGCGACACGAGCGCACAGCAGCGGATGCCGCTCGTCGCGCGCCTCGGCTCGGCGAACAAGTCGCTGTTCGAAGTGATCTCGCTGATGGAAAACAATATCGAGGAACCGCTGTCGCGCGAGGAGCTCGCGCGGCTCGCGAACATGTCGCAGCGGCAGCTGCAGCGGCTGTTCCGCGAGCACCTCGGCATGACGCCGACGCACTACTATCTGACGCTGCGGCTGCGCCGCGCGCGCGAGCTGCTGTTGCAGACCGACATGTCGATCATGCACATCACGATGGCCTGCGGCTTCCAGTCCGCGTGCCATTTCAGCAAGAGCTATCGCGATGCGTTCGGCGTCGCCCCGACGCGCGAGCGCCGCAAGCAGGTCGCGCCGCTCGCGCAAGGCACACCTCCCGGCGGCCCGGCGCTGCCGACGCTGGCGATTCACGCATGACGTAACCGCGCATCGCGACGTAGAAAAAGCGACCGAGGTCGCTTTTTTCATCGGCTGCCGGCGCGCCGCGCCGGCACTGCACGGGTCACGAACCCCACACCTGCATCTGATACAGCGAGTAGCCCCACTGCGTCGCGCGCTTCGTGCCGAGCATCCGCACGTAGCGGCCGCGGCCGTTGAGGTTCGGCAAGGTCACGTGCTGGTACGACACGCCGTTGGTCGTCGAGTAGATCGTCGTCCAGTTCACGTTGTCGTTCGACGTCTGGATCTGGTAGGCGAGCGCGCCCGCGTCCCAGTACAGGTCGACGCTGTTGATCGTCTTCACCGCGCCGAGATCGACCGAGATCCACTGCGGGTCGACGCCCGTGCCTTCCGGCGAATCCCAGCGCGTGCTCGTCGTGTTGCCGTCGAACGCCTTGTCCGGCGTCATCTGCGCGTTGTAGCTCGCCGATGCCGCGGCCGGTCGCCCTTGCGACAGCAGCGTCGGCTGCGCCGCGGCCGGGCCGCCGTAGTAGTTCGCGCCGAGCTTCGCCTTCGTCGAATCGGCGTTCACGCCGAACGGCGACAAACTCCAGCGCTTGCCGGTCGTCACGTCGCCGACGTAGAGCTGATAGCCGCCGGCCGTCGTCGACGAGAAGAACAGGTAGTTCGTGCCGTTCACGGGCGCCGGATCGGAGTTGTTGCTCACGCAGTCGTTGATCGACAGTGCGCTCGGCGTCGACGACGGGTCGGCGCTCTTCGCATAGATCTGGTCGAGCCCGCCGCTGTCCTTCCAGCGTGCGTAGAACACCATGCCGTCCGCGCGCACCATCGGATAGTAGGTCTGCAGTCCGGCCGGATGATCGAACGTGGCGGTCGCGCCCGTCGCGATCGTGCGCTTCATCAGCCCCATGTTCGCGCCGGCGCCGGTCGCGTAGTAGACGGCGGTCGCGTCCGGCGACAGATACGGCATCGAATATTCGGCGCCCGACGGCGCGTTGGTCAGGCTCACGACCGACGTGAAGACCGGCCCCGCACTCGTGAACGACAGCGTGCCCTGCTTCACGTCGCCGTTCTGTTTGAATACGAGCGTCTTGCCGTCGGGGCTGAACTTCGGATCCTCGTTGCGCGTCGCGCCCGTGCTGTGCGTCATGTCGACGGGCGGCGTGCCGGCGCCGAGCTGCAGCATGAACACGTTCCAGGCGCCGTTGCGGATGCCCATGAACGCGAGCCACTTGCCGTCCGGGCTGAACACGCCGTTCATCGGATCGGTGATGCCCCACGTGCTCTTGCTGAGCTGCGTGAGCGTGTGTGCGGAAAAGTCGTACAGGAAAAGCTGGCTCGTGCCGTCGCCGTACTTGACGTAGCTGTGGTACACGAGCTTGCCGGTCAGCGCGGACGGAAACGATGCGCTCGACTGGGCAGGCGGATTGCTGATGCAGGCGGCGTCGGCGGTGCCGACGGAAAAAAGGTGAACGAGGGCGGCGGCCGCGATGCCGGCCGCAAGGGTCTTCAATTTCACAGAGCGTTTTCGGAGTGACGTGGAAAGGCCGCCGAGCCGCGTCCGTGCACGCGCGCACGCCGCGCGGCGCGGGCATCCGGCGGCGGGAACGCGGGGCGGTCGGGGCGGGAACGAAAATTGCGCAAGGATGCCTTCGCGCAGACGGGAAGAAAAGGATCAGAGCCCGTTAAAAACGTACGGATCAGGGCGCGGCGTGCGGTTGCGCGGCATGGCGCGCGTGCTACTCTTTTTTTTTCAGCAATGCACCGGAGTGAGGGCATGAAACGATATGCGGCGCTGGCGCAGACGATTGCCGATTCGATTCGGCGAGGCGATCTGGCACCCGGCGAGCGCATTCCGACCGTGCGCGCCGCGTGCCGCGCGTATCGCGTCAGTCCGTCGACGGTGTTTCGCGCTTACTACCAGCTCGAGAGCGAGGGTCTGATCGTGGCGCGCCCGCGCTCGGGCTATTTCGTCGCGAATCTCGACGCGTCGCGGCTGCGCTCGACGCTCGATCCGCTGCGCAAGCCGGCCGCCGCGCCGCACGTCGCCGAGACCGCGCTGTGTCGGCTGCTCGACTCGCTGAAACACGGCGACGTCGTCCCGCTCGGCTCCGCGTTCGCGAACTATTCGCTGTTTCCGATGAGCAGCCTGTGGCGCTACGTGCAGTCCGCGACGCGCAACATGGACCGCGTGACGATGCTGTCCGGCCTGCCGCCCGGCGAAGACGGGCTGCGTCGCCAGATCGCGCTGCGCTATCTGACGGCCGGCGCGGCACTGCCGATGGACGAGATCATCGTGACGACCGGCGCGCTCGACGCGCTGATGCTGAGCCTGCAGGCGCTCACGCGTCCGGGCGAAGTGGTCGCGATCGAACGACCGGCGTTTCCCGCGGCGCTGCAGGCCGTGCAGCGGCTGCATCTGAAGGCGGTCGAAATTCCGGTCGATCCGCACACGGGCCTCGACCTCGATGCGCTCGCCGAGGCGCTCGACACGCACCCGGTGCGCGCGTGCTGGTTCATGACGTCGCTGCACAATCCGACCGGCGCGACGCTGTCCGACGAACGCAAGCGCGCCCTGATCGAGCTGCTCGCGGCGCACCGCGTGCCGCTGATCGAAGACGACGTATACGGCGAGCTGCAGTTCGGCCCCACGCCCGCGCGGCCCGCGAAGGTGTACGACGACAGCGGCCTCGTGCTGCATTGCGGATCGTTTTCGAAATGCCTCGCGCCCGGCTTCCGCATCGGCTGGGTCGCGGCCGGCCGCTATGCGCGGCAGATCCGCCAGGCGAACTGCATGGGCACGCCGTCGGCCGACGTGCCCGCGCAGCTCGCGATCTCCAGCTATCTTCGGCACGGCGGCTACGACCGCTTCCTGCGCAAGCTGCGGCGCAATCTCGCCGCGCACCAGGCGCAGATGGTCGCCGCCGTGCACGCGTATTTTCCGCAGGGAACCGAAGTGTTCGCGCCCGGCGGCGGCTATTTCCTGTGGATCGAATTGCCGAAGCGCGTCGACGCATTGCGCCTGTTCGGCGCCGCGCTCGAAAACGGCATCAGCATCGCGCCGGGCCCCATCTTCTCCGCAACCGGCGGCTTCCGTCGCTACGTGCGCCTCAACTACGGCCGGCCGTGGACGCCGGCCGTCGAGAACGCGATGCAGACGATCGGCACGCTCGCCGCGCGACAACGACACCCGGAGTAGCACCGCCATGCACATCCTGCCGAACCGGACCCTTCATGCACGCGACACGCTGCGCGGCGTCACGCAGGCACGCGCGGCCGGACGACGCAACGTCGTCTGCCGTTGCCGGCAATGCGGGTTCGTCGCCTTTCATCCACTGCAGCGCTGCCCCGCTTGCGGGCGTGAAAGCTGGCCGTTCGAACCGCTGCATGCGCGCGCGAGCGCGAACGCGGGCGCGAACGCGTACGAAGCCGTCGAGGCGGCGCCGTCATGCCGCGTCGAGCGCTGGGCCGCGCGGATCGCCGCCGCGCTGCGCGCCGCCGCCTTCCGACGACCGCGTGCGTCGACCGCGCCGCTGCTGAGCATCCTGACGCTCGTGCTGCTGGTCGGCGGCTACGTGCTGTCCGACCGGATGTGCAAGGCCGATCCGGCCTGCCGTGCGCCCGACGCGCGCGACACCGGTGCGCGTGCGAGCCATGTGCTTGCGCAGGCGTCGGACGACGCGACGGCGGCCGCCGAGCCCGCGCTTCCCGTGCTGCCCGTGCCCGTCTATCCGTTTCATACGGGCGACGCGACGCAGCTCGCCTCCGATCCGCGCCGCGCGGCGCGCAGCGTCGATGCGGGAGTGCAATCGTCGCCGCCCGCCACCGCACAGGTCGCGCAAACCGTCGCGCCGAACCGCGCATCGGGCGGCATGCGCGCCTGCGCGTCGCGCAGCGCGAGCGGCTGTGCGCGCGCTGCGCCGCCGTCGGTGCGCACGGCCGTCTGGCACGGCGGCCGCGATTCCGCGCATCGCGCGCGGGCGGTCCGCCGCGTCAGCACACACGTGCGCCACGTGCGACGCGCGGCGGCGACCGAGGAACAAATGGCGCTGCTCTACCGCGGCCACTGAGCCCCGCGTGCGTCGCGCGTCTCGGCCGGCGTGCGCGCCGGCCGATTCATTTTTCTAAACCGTGGGCTGCAAAAAGTCGTTTGTGCGGCGCGCACTCCGTGACGTTCAATAGGTCTCCCGGCCGCGCCGGCGCGCGAGCGTGCCGGCCGGCTGTCCGAACCATCCACGGAGTCCGTTCGATGAATGCATTGCAGCTCGTCACCCTGGCGGCTATCTGGGGCGCGTCGTTTCTGTTCATGCGCATGGGCGCGCCCGAATTCGGCGTGATCCCGCTGATCGCGCTGCGCGTCGCGATCGCCGCCGTGCTGCTGTCGCCGGTGCTGCGCGACGCGAGCGCACGGCGCGAATTCCGCACGCATGCGTGGCCGCTGTTCGTCGTCGGCGTCGCGAATTCGGCGCTGCCGTTCTGTCTGCTGACGTATGCGGCGCTGTTCGTCACGGCCGGCACCGATTCGATCCTGAACGCGACGACGCCGTTGTGGACCGCGCTCGTCGCCTACGTCTGGCTGCGCACGCCTTTGACGAAACCGCAGACGCTCGGGCTCGCGGTCGGCTTCGCCGGCGTGGTCGTGCTCGCCGGTTCGGCGGTCGGCGCCGGCGCGGCCGGCACGCCGGGCGCGATCGCGGCCGCGATGCTCGCGACGCTGTCGTACGGTTTCGCCGCCCATTACTCGAAACGCAAGCTCGCGAACGTGCGGCCCTTCGTGTCGGCCTTCGGGAGCCAGCTGTTCGCCGCCGTCGTGCTCGCGCCGCTCGCCGCGCCGCTATGGCCGCGCGGCGACGTTCACGCGTCCGCCTGGATTGCGGTCGTATTGCTCGGCGCGGTCTGCACCGCGATCGCGTATCTGCTGTATTTCCGCTTGATCCGCAACGCGGGCGCGCAGTATGCGGCGTCGGTCACGTTCCTGATTCCGGTGTTCGGCGTCGTGTGGGGCGCGGTGTTTCTGCATGAGACGATCACCGCGCAGACGCTCGCCGGCTGCGCGATCATCCTGCTCGGCACCGCGCTCGCGACCGGCAAGCTCAGCGGGTTCGCGACCGCGGCCGCGCGCGCGTCACGGCGCTAGCGTGTCGCGCGTATCGCGGCCTGCCGGCTCGCCGGCGCCGTCGCCGATTTCGCGCGCGAGCCAGTCGCGAAACGCGACGATCTTCCACTCGTCGCGACGCGCTTCGTTGCAGACGACGTAATACGACAGCTCCGTCGGCCACGGCCGCGCGAGCACGCGTACGAGGCGCCCGGCCGCGATTTCGTCGCGCGCATAGATGTCGCGCACGAGCGCGATGCCCTGCGACGCGACAGCGGCCTTGATCAGCAGCGCGTCGTCGCTGAAGCTCGCGCCGCGCTGCGCGCGCGGATCCTCGATGCCCTGCGCGCGCAGCCACAGCACCCAGTCCGCGCGGTCCGCATCCTGCAGCAGCGGATACGCGAGACAGTCGGCCGGCTGCGCGATCGGCCGCGCCGGATCGAGCAGTTGCGGGCTGCATACCGGCCACAGCTCGGGCGTCCAGATGCGGAACGACGCGTGTCCCGGATATTGGCCGAGCCCGTGCCGGATCGCGACGTCGACGTAGTCGCGGCGCAGGTCGACCAGTTGCGGCCGCGTGTCGATCGTGATTTCGATTTCCGGATAGTGCGCGTTGAATGCGCCGAGCCGCTGGACGAGCCAGGTGTTCGCGAACGACGCGGTCGTCGTCACGGTCAGGCGCACCACGCGCCGGTTCGCGCCGTGCAGGTTTGCCCATGCGCTTTCGATCTCGCGGAAACCGCCGGCGAGTGCGTCGAACAGCGCGCGGCCGGTGCCGGTCAGTTCGAGCTCGCGGCCGTTGCGTTCGAACAGCCGGACCGCGAGGCGATCCTCGAGATGGCGCACGTGCTGGCTCACCGCGCCGGGCGACAGGCAGAGCAGATCGGCCGCCTGCTTCATGCTGCCGCAGCGTGCGACTTCGACGAACGTGTGCAGCGCTGCAAGGGGAATCGACTTGGCCATCCGGGTATCGGCTGCGGGCCGCCGCAAGAAGGTTCGGGAACTGGGCGTCGATTATCGCAGCAATCGCGCGCGCGATGGCGCGCCGTAAAACGCGCGGCCGCGCAGCGTAGCGGCCGCCACAGAACAAACGGGCGGCCCGTTTCCGGTGCCGCCCGCGTCGTGGGTGCGTACGTGCGCTGCGCGTCAGGCCGCGAGCAGCCCGTGCGGATCGATCACGAATTTGCGCGGCGCGCCGCCGTCGAACTTCTTGTAGCCTTCGGGCGCGTCGTCGAGCGAGATCACCGTCACGTTGACGATCTTCGCGATCGGCAGGCGGTCGTACAGGATCGCCTGCATCAGGTTGCGGTTGTACTTCAGCACCGGCGTCTGGCCCGTGAAGAACGAATGCGACTTCGCCCAGCCGAGACCGAAGCGGATGCTCAGGCTGCCGTGCTGCGCGGCCTTGTCCTGCGCGCCCGGATCGTCCGTCACGTACAAGCCCGGAATGCCGATCGCACCGGCCGGCCGCGTGATTTCCATCAGCGAGTTCAGCACCGTCGCGGGCGCTTCCTCAGCATGGCCCGACGAGCCGTGGCCGTGCGCCTCGAAGCCGACGCAGTCGACCGCGCAGTCGATCTCCGGCTTGCCGAGGATCTGCGCGATCTGTTCGCCGAGCGTCGCGTCCTTCGACAGGTCGACCGTCTCGAAGCCCATCGCCTTCGCATGCGCGAGGCGTTCGGCGTTCATGTCGCCGACGATCGTCACGGCCGCGCCGAGCAGGCGCGCCGAGGCGGCCGCCGCCATCCCGACCGGGCCCGCGCCCGCGATGTAGACCGTCGAGCCCGGCTTCACGCCGGCGCTGACCGCGCCGTGATAACCGGTCGGCAGAATGTCGGACAGGCAGGTCAGATCGCGGATCTTCGCCATCGCCTGATCGCGGTCCGGGAATTTCAGCAGGTTGAAGTCGGCATACGGCACGAGCACGTATTCGGCCTGGCCGCCGATCCAGCCGCCCATGTCGACGTAGCCGTACGCGCCGCCCGCGCGCGACGGGTTCACGTTCAGGCACACGCCCGTATGCGTTTCCTTGCACATCGCGCAGCGGCCGCACGCGACGTTGAACGGCACCGACACGAGATCGCCGATCTTCAGCGTCTCGACGTCGCGACCGACCTCGACGACCTCGCCCGTGATCTCGTGACCGAGCACGAGACCGACCGGCGCCGTCGTGCGGCCGCGCACCATGTGCTGGTCCGAGCCGCAGATGTTCGTGCTGACGACCTTCAGGATCACGCCGTGTCCGATTGCGCGGCCGCTCGGGTCGACCATCTTCGGATAATCGATCTTCTGCACCTCGACCTTGCCCGGCCCAAGATAGACGACACCTCGATTGCTGCTCATCGTATTGTCTCCATGTCTCGTTGGATGGCGCCGCTGCGCGGCGGCGGTTGCCGAACACGCGCGACGTGCTGTCCGAGAGTAGTCCGGGAGGCCGGGGCGCCGATGTCTCAAACGCGACATGCGTTTGATCGCCGCCGACATCGATGACGGAAACGCGAAAGTCGGGCCGCGAAACGCAGGACCGCGCGGCACGAATGCGCGCCCACCGCGCCGGTCGTTGCTCCCGACCCCGGTTTTTTGTTGATTGAACGTTCAATAAAAAACCGCTAAGCTGCGGACTTTCATCGACGGCCCGCCCTGGGCGACAGGAGTCACGATGCCGAAAGTCGGAATGCGGGAGATCCGCCGTGCGCAGTTGATCGACGCGACGCTGCGCTCGATCGACGAGGCGGGGCTGCCCGGCACGACGCTCGCATCGGTCGCGCAGCGCGCGAACATCTCGACCGGCATCGTCAGCCACTACTTCGGCGACAAGGACGGGCTGCTCGAAGCGACGATGCGGCACGTGCTGCGCGACCTGTGGTCGGCCACCACGCGCCGCCGCACGGCCGCGCGCAAGGATCCGCGCTCGCGGCTGCGCGCGATCGTCGCCGCGAACTTCGACGACACGCAGATCGCCGCGCCGGTCATGAAGACCTGGCTCGCGTTCTGGTCGCAGAGCATGCACGACCCGATGCTCAAGCGCCTGCAGCACGTGAACACGCGGCGTCTGCATTCGAACCTGTGCGCCGAGTTCGCGAAAGCGCTGCCGCGCGCGAAGGCGCGCGAGGCGGCCAGCGGCCTGGCCGCGCTGATCGACGGCCTGTGGCTGCGCGGCGCGCTCGCCGGCGGCCCGATCGACACCCGGGCGGCGCTGAAGCTGGCCCACGACTACATCGACCTGCTGCTCGCGTCCGACTGACGCACGGCAGGCGCCTTCAAGGAGATCCTCATGTCCGTATACGGTTTGCAGCGGCT
Source organism: Burkholderia sp. BC1 (assembly GCF_052683555.1). Lineage (NCBI taxonomy): Bacteria > Pseudomonadati > Pseudomonadota > Betaproteobacteria > Burkholderiales > Burkholderiaceae > Burkholderia > Burkholderia sp. BC1. Next base: position 54,370 of record NZ_JBQYLP010000010.1, on the reverse strand, counting down.
CTACATCGGCGGCGGTTACGTCGACGCGACGAGCGGCAAGACTTTCGACACGTTCGATCCGGCGACCGGCGAACAACTCGCGCAGGTCCAGCAGGCGAGCGCTGCCGACGTCGATCGCGCGGTCGCGTCCGCACGCGAAGGCCAGCGCGAATGGGCCGCGATGACGGCGATGCAGCGCTCGCGGATCCTGCGCCGCGCGGTCGAGCTGCTGCGCGAACGCAACGACGAACTCGCGGCGCTCGAAACGCGCGACACCGGCAAGCCGATCGCCGAGACGCTCGCGGTCGACATCGTCACCGGCGCGGACGTGATCGAATACTACGCGGGCCTCGCGACCGCGATCGAAGGACTGCAGGTGCCGCTGCGCGCCGATTCGTTCGTCTACACGCGCCGCGAACCGCTCGGCGTCTGCGCAGGCATCGGCGCATGGAACTACCCGATCCAGATCGCCTGCTGGAAGACGGCGCCCGCGCTCGCGGCCGGCAATGCGATGGTGTTCAAGCCGAGCGAAGTCACGCCGCTGAGCGCGCTGAAGCTCGCCGAGATCTACACGGAAGCCGGCGTGCCGGCCGGCGTGTTCAACGTCGTGCAGGGCGACGGCGCGGTCGGCGCGCTGCTGACCGGCCATCCGGACATCGCGAAGGTGTCGTTCACCGGCGGCGTCGAAACGGGAAAGAAGGTGATGTCGCTGGCCGGCGCATCGTCGCTGAAGGAAGTGACGATGGAGCTCGGCGGCAAGTCGCCGCTGATCGTGTTCGACGACGCCGATCTCGACCGCGCGGCCGACATCGCCGTCACCGCGAATTTCTTCAGCTCGGGGCAGGTCTGCACGAACGGCACGCGCGTATTCGTGCACCGCTCGATCAAGGACGCCTTCACGCAGAAGGTGCTGGAACGCGTGAAGCGCATCCGCGTCGGCAAGCCGACCGATGCCGATACGAATTTCGGCCCGCTCGTGTCGGCCGCGCAGCTCGACAAGGTGCTCGGCTTCATCGAAAGCGGCAAGGCCGAGGGCGCGAAGCTGCTCGCGGGCGGCACGCGGCTGACCGAGGGCCATTTCGCGAACGGCCAGTACGTCGCGCCGACCGTGTTCGGCGACTGCCGCGACGACATGAAGATCGTCCGCGAAGAGATCTTCGGGCCCGTGATGAGCATCCTCGAATTCGAATCGGAGGACGAAGTGATCGCGCGTGCCAACGACACGCACTACGGGCTCGCGGCCGGCGTCGTGACCGAGAACCTGTCGCGCGCGCACCGCACGATCCACCGCCTCGAAGCCGGCATCTGCTGGATCAACACGTGGGGCGAATCGCCGGCCGAAATGCCGGTTGGCGGTTACAAGCAATCCGGTGTCGGACGCGAGAACGGCATCACGACGCTCGAACACTACACTCGGATCAAGTCGGTGCAGGTCGAGCTCGGCCGCTACAACCCGGTATTTTGAGTCCTCAAGGAGTTCAACCGTCATGACGACACGCGAATACGACTACATCATCTGCGGCGCGGGCTCCGCGGGCAACGTGCTCGCGACGCGCCTGACGGAAGATCCGAATGTGACGGTGCTGCTGCTCGAAGCAGGCGGCCCCGACTACCGCTTCGACTTCCGCACGCAGATGCCGGCGGCGCTCGCCTATCCGCTGCAGGGCCGCCGCTACAACTGGGCGTACGAAACCGATCCCGAGCCGCACATGGACGACCGCCGGATGGAGTGCGGGCGCGGCAAGGGGCTCGGCGGCTCGTCGCTGATCAACGGGATGTGCTACATCCGCGGCAACGCGCTCGACTACGACAACTGGGCGACGCACCAGGGCCTCGAGAACTGGACGTATCTCGACTGCCTGCCGTACTTCAAGAAGGCCGAGACGCGCGACATCGGGCCGAACGACTATCACGGCGGCGACGGTCCCGTGTCGGTGACGACGAGCAAGCCGGGCGTGAATCCGCTGTTCGAGGCGATGGTCGAGGCCGGCGTGCAGGCCGGCTATCCGCGCACGGAGGATCTGAACGGCTATCAGCAGGAAGGCTTCGGCCCGATGGATCGCACCGTCACGCCGAAGGGCCGCCGCGCGAGCACCGCGCGCGGCTACCTCGATCAGGCGAAGACGCGGCCGAATCTCGAGATCGTCACGCACGCGCTCGCCGATCGCATCCTGTTCGACGGCAAGCGCGCATCGGGCGTCACGTATCTGCGCGGCAACGAGCGCGCGACCGCGCATGCACGCCGCGAAGTGCTCGTGTGCAGCGGTGCGATCGCGTCGCCGCAGCTGCTGCAGCGCTCGGGCGTCGGCCCCGGCGCGTGGCTGAAGGAACTCGACATTCCGATCGTGCTCGATCTGCCGGGCGTCGGCCGGAACCTGCAGGACCATCTGGAGATGTACATCCAGTACGAATGCAAGGAGCCGGTGTCGCTCTATCCCGCGCTGAAGTGGTGGAACCAGCCGAAGATCGGTCTCGAATGGATGCTGAACGGCACCGGCCTCGGCGCGAGCAACCACTTCGAGGCAGGCGGCTTCATCCGCACGCGCGACGACGATCCCTGGCCGAACATCCAGTATCACTTTCTGCCCGTTGCGATCAACTACAACGGCTCGAACGCGATCGAGATGCACGGCTTCCAGGCGCACGTCGGTTCGATGCGTTCGCCGAGCCGCGGCCGCGTGAAGCTGCGCTCGCGCGATCCGAACGCGCATCCGAGCATCCTGTTCAACTACATGGCCGAAGCGCTCGACTGGCGCGAATTCCGCGACGCGATCCGCGCGACGCGCGAGATCATGCGGCAGCCCGCGCTCGACCGCTATCGCGGCCGCGAGCTCAATCCGGGCGCCGAGTGCAAGACCGACAAGGAGCTCGACGCGTTCGTGCGCGCCCGCGCCGAAACCGCGTTCCATCCGTCGTGCTCGTGCAAGATGGGCTACGACGACATGGCGGTGGTCGACAACGAAGGGCGCGTGCACGGGCTCGAGGGGCTGCGCGTCGTCGATGCGTCGATCATGCCGATCATCACGACCGGCAACCTGAACGCGCCGACGATCATGATCGCCGAGAAGATCGCCGACAAGATCCGCGGCCGCAAGCCGCTCGAGCGCGCGAACGTGCCGTACTTCGTCGCGAACGGCGCGCCGGCGCGCAATGTCGCGAAGGCCGTGCGTCAGCCGGAAACGGTCTGAGTCGGCGGACGCGCACCGCGGCTTGCGGTGCGCGTCCCGTTGTTCGCTTCCCGCGTTTTCTACACTTCCCGCGCTTCCGCCGCGTGCTGCCGATTCCGGCGCGCGGCGCGCCTTACCTGGCCCGATCGGCCGAAATCTCCGCCCATTGTTCGTTCATTCCGAATAAATGGACCGGACATGTCGCGCAGCGCGCACCTTTCGCGCCAATCGCCGACGCAACCGCGGCGCCCTTTCCACGGAAATGCATTTACATCTGCCGATTGCTAAGATGGCGGTCCTGCGATTCCGCACCCCGTGCGATCGACATCGCGCATGTGTGCCGCGTCGTGCCCGCGTTCGGCTGCCTCGTGCCGGCCGCGGGCCGAACGCGCCGCGCGTGCCGTCGCTGCGATCCGCCTGCCATCCGCGAGCATGCAACCGATCCTCTCGATTTCCGACCTCTCGAAAACCTACGCGTCCGGCTTCCAGGCACTGAAGCACGTGACGCTCGACATCCGCCCCGGCGAAATCTTCGCGCTGCTGGGTCCGAACGGCGCCGGCAAGACGACGCTGATCGGCTCGGTCTGCGGGATCGTCACGCCGACCGAAGGCCGCGTGACCGTCGGCGGCCACGACATCCGCGACGCGTATCGCGCCGCGCGCGAGCTGATCGGCCTCGTGCCGCAGGAACTGACGACCGACGCGTTCGAGACCGTCTGGGCGACCGTGTCGTTCAGCCGCGGCCTGTTCGGCAAGGCGCCCGACCCCGCGCACATCGAGAAGACGCTGAAGGCGCTCTCGCTGTGGGACAAGCGCAATAACAAGCTGATCACGCTGTCGGGCGGGATGAAGCGTCGCGTGATGATCGCGAAGGCGCTGTCGCACGAGCCGCGGATCCTGTTCCTCGACGAGCCGACGGCCGGCGTCGACGTCGAACTGCGCCGCGACATGTGGAAGCTCGTCGATACGCTGCGCGAAGACGGCGTGACAATCGTGCTGACCACGCACTACATCGAGGAAGCCGAGGAAATGGCCGACCGGATCGGCATCATCCTCGGCGGCGAACTCGTGCTCGTCGAGGAGAAGCGCGAGCTGATGCGCAAGCTCGGCAAGAAGCAGCTGACCGTGCAGCTCGAGCATCCGCTCGCGAGCGTGCCGGATGCGCTGGCACCGTTCGGGCTCGAGCTCGCGGAAGGCGGCGCCGCGCTCGTATACACGTACGATTCGCAGCGCGACGACGCGAGCATCGCGACGCTGATCGCCGCGCTCGGCGCGGCCGGCATCGGGTTTCGCGACCTGCACACGACGCAGAGCTCGCTCGAGGACATCTTCGTCAGCCTGATCGACAACCGCCGCAACGGCGCACAACGGGCATAACCACCATGGCGCACATGAACTTCCACGCGATCCGCGCGATCTATCGCGCCGAAATGGCGCGCACGCGCCGCACGCTGATGCAGAGCATCATCGCGCCGGTGATCTCGACGTCGCTCTACTTCGTCGTGTTCGGGTCGGCGATCGGCTCGCGGATCAGCGACGTGAACGGTATCGGCTACGGCTCGTTCATCGTGCCGGGCCTCGTGATGCTGTCGCTGCTGTCGCAGAGCATCTCGAACGCGTCGTTCGGCATCTACTTCCCGCGCTTCACGGGCACGATCTACGAGGTGCTGTCGGCGCCCGTCTCGCATTGGGAAATCGTGACCGCCTACGTCGGCGCGGCCGCGTCGAAGTCGATCCTGCTCGGGCTGATCATCCTCGCGACCGCCGCGCTGTTCGTGCCGCTGCACATCCTGCATCCGTTCTGGATGGTGCTGTTTCTCGTGCTCACCTCCGTCACGTTCAGCCTGTTCGGCTTCGTGATCGGCATCTGGGCAGACAGCTTCGAGAAGCTGCAGCTCGTGCCGTTGCTGATCATCACGCCGCTCACGTTCCTCGGCGGCAGCTTCTATTCGGTCGACATGCTGCCGCCCGCGTGGCGCGTGATCACGCTGTTCAATCCGATCGTCTATCTCGTCAGCGGTTTTCGCTGGTCGTTCTACGGGCTCGCGGACGTACACGTCGGCATCAGCCTCGCCGCGACTTCGCTGTTCCTCGTGATCCTGCTCGCGATCGTCGCGTGGATGTTCCGCACGGGCTACAAGCTGAAGAACTGAGCGCGCATGCGTCGCCGGCGATGACGCATTTGTTCAAGCCGACGACGCTTTTCCTCCAATGCGGCCTTTTGTGGTCGCGTCTACTGAAAGCTCGAAGCCTTGAAGCGCGTCGCTTCGAGGCTTCCTTTCTTTCAGAGGACGCCATGCCCGCCGCCACTGCCTCCGCCTCCGCTGCCGCCCGGCTCGAACGCCTGCCGTTTTCCGGCTATCACAAGCGGATCTTCTTCATCATCGCGATCGCGTTCTTCTTCGATTCGGTCGACCTCGGCACGATGACCTTCGTGCTCGGCTCGATCCGCAAGGAGTTCGGGCTGTCGACGGCCGCCGCCGGTGTCGTCGCGAGCGCGAGCTTCGTCGGGATGGTGCTCGGGGCGGCCGTCGCCGGCCTGCTCGCCGATCGCTTCGGCCGCCGGCCCGTGTTCCAGTGGAGCATGGTGCTGTGGGGCGCCGCGTCGTATCTGTGCTCGACCGCGCAGAGCGTCGACGCGCTGATCGTCTATCGCGTGCTGCTCGGGATCGGCATGGGCATGGAGTTTCCGGTCGCGCAGACGCTGCTGTCCGAATTCGTGCCGACCGAGAAGCGCGGCCGCCTGATCGCACTGATGGACGGCTTCTGGCCGCTCGGCTTCATCACGGCCGGCATCGTCGCCTACTTCGTGCTACCGCAGTTCGGCTGGCGCACCGTCTTCGCGCTGCTCGCGATTCCGGCGGTGTTCGTGCTCGTCGTGCGCCGCATCGTGCCCGAATCGCCGCGCTGGCTCGAGCATGCGGGCCGTCACGCGGCAGCCGACGCCGTGCTGCGCACGATCGAGGCGAAGGTGATGCGCTCGGCCGGCGTCGCGACGCTGCCGCCGCCGTCGCGGCTCGCCGAGCCGGTCGCCGCGCGCGGGCGCGGCGCGCTGCGCGAGATCTGGAGCGGCGCCTACCGTCGTCGCACGACGATGGTGTGGCTGCTGTGGTTCTTCGCACTGCTCGGCTTCTACGGGCTCACGTCGTGGCTCGGCGCGCTGCTGCAGCAGGCCGGCTTCGAAGTCACGAAATCGGTGTTCTATACGGTGCTGATCTCGCTCGGCGGCGTGCCGGGCTTTCTCTGCGCCGCGTGGCTCGTCGAGCGCTGGGGACGCAAGCCGACCTGCATCGCGTCGCTCGTTGGCGGCGGCATCATGGCGTATGCGTACGGGCAAAGCGCGCTGTACGGCGGCAGCATGGCGCTGCTGATCGGCACCGGGCTCGCGATGCAGTTCTTCCTGTTCGGGATGTGGGCCGCGCTGTACACGTATACGCCCGAGCTGTACGGCACCGGCGCGCGCGCGACGGGGTCCGGTTTCGCCTCGGCGATCGGCCGGATCGGCTCGCTGATCGGCCCGTACGTCGTCGGCGTCGTGCTGCCCGTGTTCGGGCAGGGCGGCGTGTTTACACTCGGTGCGCTGTCGTTTGCCGCCGCGGCGCTCGCCGTCTGGACGCTCGGCATCGAAACGAAGGGGCTCGCGCTCGAGGAGCTGGCGTCGGGCGACGAGGGCGGTGCCGGCGGCCGGTATCCGGCGACGGCCGACAAGGTGTCGTGATCGGCGTGTGGCGTGCGGACGCCGCGCCATGCGTTGATTTGGGGGCGCCGTGCAACGGGCGACGTGCAACGGGCGCGCGCAGCGAGTGACGTGCAACGGACGACGTGTACGGGCGAAGTACGACGGGCGAGCAGCGCCGACTGGCGTGCAACGCGTGCCGCGCAACGGCTGCCGGGCGACCGGCGCCGAGCACCCGCAATACGCTCGGTACGCGGCGCCCCGCCATCGCTCACGCGTCGGCGACGATGAATTCCTCGGCCGCCTTGCGCTGAATCGCCGCCATCGTCTCGAGTTCATGCGCGGCACATGGCTCGCTCGAGACGACGCCCGTCGCGTGCTTCGCCTTCGCGCCGGGCGGATAGAACACGAAAGACGCGCCGGCCGGCGCATCGGGCGCCGCGCGCAGACGCTTGTTCAGAATCTTCAGATATTTCTTCTTCGACACTACCTTCGCAGCCATGACACCCTCCGGCGTGACGTAATGGCGGTCAGCATACCAGTTCCGGGCGCGCGCCCGATGTGCACGCCTTTTTGTGCGTCGATGTCGATTTCCGGGCGCGTCGTGCGTCGTGTGATTGCAAGCCCGCAGCCGCCGTCACGCGCGGCCGGCATGCGATCCACATTCTTATCGAAGGAGAAACGACAATGCGCGTCATGGTGATCGTGAAGGCCACGGCCGATTCGGAAACGGGGGCGCTGCCCGATACCGAACTGCTGACCGCGATGGGACGGTTCAACGAGGAACTCGTGAAGGCCGGCGTGATGCTCGCCGGCGAAGGGCTCCATCCGAGCTCGCGCGGCAAGCGCGTGCGCTTTGCCGGCGAAAGCCGGACCGTGATCGACGGTCCGTTCGCCGAAACCAAGGAGCTCGTCGCCGGGTTCTGGCTGTGGCAGGTGAAATCGATGGACGAAGCCGTCGAATGGGTGAAGCGCTGCCCGAACCCGATGCCCGGCGAATCGGAAATCGAGATCCGCCCGATATTCGAGGCGGAAGACTTCGGCGCGGCGCTCACGCCCGAGCTGCAGGCGCAGGAAGCGCGGCTGCGCGACGAGATCGCCGCGCGCGACAAGCCGTAGGAGGCGGCCTCGGCGGCATGCCGCCGACGTCGCTCGCCGGCACCTGACAACCCGTATGTTTCGCCGAAATTCGGTTGAAAGGCCCGGTTGCTAGAGTCGCTCGGCACGGGATGCCGAATGCCCGCTTTTCCGGTGAACGCGACGAATGCGACAAGTGCGACGAGTCCGACGATCGATGAAGCTGATGCGCGTGTGCTGGCTGCTTCTGCTGCTCGCGGCGGCCGGCCCCGCACGCGCGTTTCATACGCGTACCGTCGCGATTCCGAGCGCCGCGATGCGCGCGACGCTCGCGGCGACCGTCGTCCTGCCCGACGACTATCTGCGCGGCGGTGCGCACCGCGTCGAACGCTATCCGGTCGTCTATCTGCTGCACGGCTCGGGCGGCGACCACACCGACTGGACCGCGAACACGCGCATCGGCGAACTCGCCGACCGCTATCGCGTGATTCTGGTGATGCCCGACGGCGGACACGAAAGCTGGTACATCGACAGCCCGTTCGATTTGGGCAGCCGCTACGAAACCTTCGTCGGCGACGAAGTCGTGTCCTACGTCGACGCGCATTTCCGCACGCTCGCGACGCGGCGCACGCGGGCGATCACGGGCCTCAGCATGGGCGGCTTCGGCGCACTGCGCATCGCGCTCGACCGGCCCGACACGTTCGGCGCGGCCGGCAGCATCAGCGGCGCCGTCGACCCGCGCAACTGCGAGGACGAGCCGGGCATCGACCACGTGTTCGGCGATCCCGTCCGTCATCCGTCGTTCTGGAGCCGCAACGCGATCGTCGAAAGCGCCCGCGCATTCGTGCACACGCATGTCGACCTGACGATCGACTGCGGCCGCGACGACGCATTCATCGGCTCGAACCACACGCTGCACGAACGGCTCGTCGCGCTCGGCGTGCCGCACGACTATGCGGAGCGCGCAGGCGGCCACACGTGGGACTACTGGGCGCAGGCGATCCGCTATCAGATGCGCTTCTTCGCGACGTCGTTCGAGCGCGGCCGGTATGCGATGCACGCGCATCCGTCGGCGGGTGCCGTGCGGCGCTCGTGATGCGCGCGGCGCGATGCACGGCGTCGATCGCGGGGCCGTGCACGGCAGCTGCATGACGGGCAGCGCAGTCGCTGCGGACGACGCGTGCCCGACCCGCGTTGCGCAAACCGTGCCGCTCACCACCGCACGGTTCGACCGCGATAGTCGAGATATTCGAGCCCCGCGCGGCCGCGCTTGGCGAGCAGCACATCGACAACGCCCGGCACGCTCTCGTCGATCGACAGCCGCGCATCCGGCCCGCCGAGCTCGGTGCGCACCCAGCCGGGCGCGATCAGCACCATCGCGAGCGGCGTCTGCGCGTGACGCGCCGCGAAGCTGCGCATGAACTGGTTCAGCGCGGCCTTGCTGCCGCGATAGAGCTCGCGCTGGCCCGATTCGTTGTCGGCGATGCTGCCCTGCCCCGACGACATGATGCCGATCAGCCCGTCGCGCGGCACGAGGCCGGCCAGCGTCTCGACCACGCGCATCGGGCTCAGTGCGTTCGTGATCATCAGGTCGACGAAATCGTCGGTCGATACCTCGCCGATGGTCTGCGTCGGATCCGGATTCGTCGTCCCGGCATTGACGAACAGGATGTCGAACACGCGTCCGGACAGGCGCGCGGCCAGTGCGCGGATCTGCTCGGGCTGCGTGATGTCGAGCGTTTCGATCCGCAGCCGGTCCGGGTACGCCTCGGCGAGCGCGTGCAGCGGCGTGCGTCCGCGATCCGCGCGCACGGTGCCCACGACGTCCCAGCCGCGCTTCAGGAACTCGGCCGCCATTGCGTGACCGAGGCCGCGCGACGCGCCGACGAGCAGGATCGTGGGACGAGGGTCAGAGGTATCGGGCATGGGCTTCTCCTTTTCGACAGCGGCACCATGCATTGTCGGGATCGCGTCCGGTTTGCGCCAGACGCGCCGCGTGCAATCGTCGATTGCATCGCACGCCAACCGTACGGCGTTTTCGATTATGCTCGCCGCATGTCACGCGTCGACCTGAACCTGCTGACCGCGCTGGATGCGTTGCTGACCGAACGCAGCGTCACCGGCGCGGCGCGCCGCCTGAACCTGAGCGTATCGGCGACGAGCCGCACGCTCGCTCGCCTGCGCGCGCTGACGGGCGATCGCCTGTTGCTGCAGGCAGGCCGAACGCTCGTGCTGACGCCCTACGCGGAGCAGTTGAGCCGGCGCATTCCCGCCCTCGCGCGCGAAGCGGAATCGGTCCTGAGCCGCGCCGCGTACCGGTTCGACAGCGCGACGCTCGCGCAGCGCTTCACGTTGCGCGCGGGTGAAGGCTTCGTCGATCTGCTCGGCGCCGCGTTGGCGAACCGCGTCCGCCGCGCGGCGCCCGGCGTACAGCTGCGCTTCGTGCCGAAGCCGGACTGGAATGCGCAGGCGTTGCGGGACGGGCTCGTCGATCTGGAAATCGGCGTCGTGAAAACCGAAGCGCCCGAAATCCGCACGCGTGTGCTGTTCACGGACCGCTACGTCGGCCTGTGCCGGATCGGCCATCCGCTGCTCGCTGCGGGCGAGATCGACATGCAGCGATGGCTCGCGTACGACCACGTGACGATCTCGCGTACCGGCGAGGCCGACAATCCGATCGACGCCCAGCTCGAATCGACAGGCGTGCCGCGCAACGTGCCGATCGTCGTGCCCTCCTATACCGGCGCGATGCAGCTCGTCCGTCATTCGGATCTGCTCGCCGTCGTCCCGCACTCCTGTCTCGGCAATGCCTTCATGCCCGACTACGCGGCCGAGAATGGCGTGCAGTCGTTCGCCCTGCCGCTGCCGTTGCCCGCGTTCAACATCTCGGCGATCTGGCATCCGCGGCTCGATCACGATCCGGCGCACCGCTGGCTGCGCGACGAAGTGCGCGCCGTCTGCGCGGCCGCCTATCCGGACAGCACGCCGGCCGCTCCGTCGCGCGCCGATCGCTAGACGCCCGGCCGCCGGCTATTGCCGCGCGAGCATCAGGTCGAGGTTCTGAACCGCGGCGCCCGATGCGCCCTTGCCGAGATTGTCGAACACCGCGGCGAGCAGCACCTGCTCCTGCGCCGCGTCGTGAAAGACGCTCAACTGCATGTCGTTCGTGCCGTTCAGCGCCTGCGGGTCCAGATGGGTCGACGCACGCGATGCCTCCAGCGGCAGCACGCGCACGTGCGCGGCCTGCGCATAGTGACGTGCGAGGCACGCGTGCAACGCGGGGCCGTCGACGCCGGGCGCCAGCAGGCGCACGGCGATCGGCACCGTCAGCACGATGCCCTGGCGGAACGCGCCGTATGCGGGCACGAAGATCGGGCGCTGCGCCAGCGTCGCGTGCCGCTGAATCTCCGGTGCGTGCTTGTGCGCGAGTGCCAGCCCGTACACCTGATAGGCACGCGCGTTCGCGGCGCATGGCCCTTCGTGTTCCTCCACGCCCGCGCGTCCGCGTCCCGAGTAGCCGGATACCGCATGAATCGCGATCGGGTAATCGGCAGGAATGAGCCGCGCTTCCACGAGCGGACGCAGCAGGCCGACCGCGCCGGTCGGATAGCAGCCCGGATTGCTGACGCGCCGCGCGGTCGCGATCTGCTCGGCCTGCGCCGGCGCCATTTCGGGAAACCCGTACGTCCAGCCCGGCTGCGTGCGATGCGCGGAGCTCGCATCGATCACGCGCACGGCGGGATTGACGATGGCGCTCACGGCCTCGCGCGCGGCGTCATCCGGCAGACAGAGGATCGCGATGTCGCAGCCGTTGATCGCCTCCGCGCGGCGCCGCGGATCCTTGCGCTCCGCAGCGGGCAGCGTGAAGACGCGAATGTCGGTCCGGCCGCGCAGCCGGTCGTGAATCTGCAGGCCGGTCGTGCCTTGGTCGCCGTCGATGAAGACTACGGGCGTGCTCATGGTGGATGACTCCGCTGACTATGGGTCGTGACAGTTGAAAACGAGCCCCCATGTTGCGCGGACGTCTAGAATAGGAAAAGTTGAATTTCATGACCTACACATTCAACTTTTCTGAATCGGGACATCGCCATGCGTGAGATCAGCCTGGACCGCCTGCGCACGTTGGTCGTCGTGGCCGAGCGCGGCTCGTTCGCCGATGCGGCGCGTGCGCTGCACCTCGCGCCGCCGACGGTCAGCCTCCATATCGCCGAACTCGAAGCGCGCATCGGCGCGCCGCTGCTGTCGCGCAAGCGCGGGCACGTCGGGCCGACCTCGATCGGCGCGGTGCTGGTCGAGCGTGCGCGTCGCCTGCTCGCCGACGCCGAGCAGGCGCTCGACGACGTTCAGCGTCAGGTCGCGGGGCTCGAAGGACGCGTGCGCCTCGGCGCGTCGACGGGCGTGATCGCGCATCTGCTGCCGCAGGCGCTCGACGCGCTGCGCGCGCCCCATCCCGCCATCGACGTTCAGATCGCCGTGCTGACTTCGCAGGAAACGCTGTCGCGGCTCGTGGATGGCACGCTCGACGTCGGGCTCGTCGCACTGCCGCAGCCGCCGGTGGCCGGACTCGTGATCAAGCCGTGGCGGCGCGACCCCGTGATGGCGTTCGTGCCGGCGCATTGGCGCTGTCCGGCGCGCGTGACGCCCGCATGGCTCGCTACGCGACCGCTCGTTCTCAACGATGCGAGCACGCATCTGTCGCGGCTGACGGCCGAATGGTTCGCGGCGGCCGGACACCATCCGGCGCCGCGCATTCAGCTGAATTACAACGACGCGATCAAGAGTCTGGTGGCGGCCGGTTACGGTGCGGCGCTGCTGCCGCATGAGGCTGCGACGCCGCTAGCCGACGCGCGCATCGTGATGCGTCCGCTGCGGCCCGGCCTGTGGCGACGGCTCGGCATCGCGCATCGTGCCGGACACGTCGAGCGTGCGACGCAACACGTGCTCGACGCGATGTGGGGTTTGCGGCTCGCGTAGCGCACGGCCGCCTGCGCGACAGGTTCGCGCGATCGATCGTCGCCGGCATGCGCGGGCGCGCATGCCGGTGCGAGCGTCAGTCCTGGCCGTACACGGTGATCGTCACGCGCCGGTCCTTCTGCAGGCAGGCGATGACGGCCGGCGATTCGCCGGGCGGACAATGCGACACGGGCTGCGACGATCCTGCGCCTTCGGTGCGGATGCGTGCGGCGTCGAGCCCGTGCGCGACCAGATAGCGCTTGACCGTTTCGGCCCGCGCACGCGACAGTGCGCGGTTGCTTTGATCCGAGCCGATGCGATCGGTGTGACCGACCACTTCAATGCGCGTCGTGCCGCGTTCCGCGCGGATTTTCGCGATCGCGTCGTCGAGCTCGGCGCGCCCGCCCGGCAGCATCGAATCGAGGCTCGACTTCGCAAACGGGAACAGCGCCTCGCCTGCGATCGTGAACTGCGCGCGCGGTGCGGGCGTCGCACGCGTGGATTGTCGATTTCGATCGGGAGATAACTGAATGAATAAAGCACCGACCATGCGGCAATGACCGGTCGAACGCACGGCGGCGTTCGCGGCGCGCGATTCAGTTCAGACGGGGAAAGGCATCGTCAGCGCATCGTCCGACCGCGTAGCATGCGGCCACGAGCGCTTGCGAAACGACGAGGCAACGCAGCTTCGTTTCATACGCACGAAATCGAACGGACTTCATCGCTGAAAACGCGCGACTCACGCGCAATTCGAACGCGGCGCCGATATGCGAGAGCGCACAGCATCACGCCGTACGGACGACCGCAAAAACACGCGCCTCAATTGCGTCGCGCAGCATCCGCGCTGACGACGTGATCGAAGAACGCCTGCGCACGCGCGAGTTCGTCGAGTGCACGGTCGAGGCGCGACATCGCGGCCGCGTATTCGGTGGACGCGCGTTCGTCATCGCCCTCGCCGCGCACTGCGCGAAACGCCTGATCGACATTGCGCGTCGCTTCGACGAAGCGTTGCGCGGCCCGGGCTTCTCGTGAACAGATGTGGGTCGACATCGACACTTCTCCCTCAGGTTGCGTGACGAAGCGGGCCGGCGCCCGATAGGCGGCTGCATGCCGACGCATCGACCGCCGCGCGGCGCGCTTCGACCCGATTGTCTCTCCGCGCTCGCCGATTCGCCACGGCGAGATTGCAACAAATTCTTGCGCCGGCAACACCGACGACGCGCACGTCACGCGCGCCCGACGCGCGGATGCGCGAGCGCGCCGAACGCCGCCGCCTCGCCGGGCGACAGATCGAACAGATCGCCGGTGAACCCGCGCGCATGGTCGGCCACGGGCCGCGTGCGCAAACGCGCGACATGCGCGGGCGCGACATACGCAGCGGCTGTTTCGATCGGCGGCACGTCGAACAGATCGCGTGTGAAGCCGCGCACCGCATCCGTCGACGAACGGCCGCGCAAGCGCACGACGAGCTCGACGAAACGCTCGAAGTCGCCCGCGCGCGTCGCCTTGTTGACCTCCGCGAGATCGCGCGCCTTCAGCACGCTCGGCTGCGCGAGCCGCACGAAATACGGCGCCTCGAGTTCGACCGACAACGCGAGCGGATAGCTCTTGCCCGTTTGCTCCTTCGCACGCCCGACGCAGTCGACGACGGCCGCGCCTTTCGCGGCGCCGAGCGGCTTGCCGGTGCTCACGCTGCGCAGATGCTCGGGGAACACGCGCAGCTGCGTGCCGACCGTCAGCGCGGTGGACGACATGCAGACGAGCGCGTAGTGCTGCTCGCGACGGCGCCCCGACGGCAGCGTTGCACGGCTCGCGATGAACGCATGCGGCGGCAGCTGCCGCACTTGCCCGCTCGCATCGATCCACGCATTCCACAGCAATGCGTCCTCGCGCTTGCGCTCGCCGCTGCGCGAGCGCGACGCGACCGGCGAAAACAGCGCGAGCAGCGAACCGGTGCGATGCGCGGCGACTTGCGCGCTGCTGCCGAGCGGCTGGTTGATGCCCCACAGAAAGCGCCCGCCGCCGAGCCTGCGCTCCCATTCCTTGCGGAGCACGACGGTCGGCAGTTCGTCGCCGGACTCGGTACCGATCTTCGTCCAGCAGAACGTGGGAGGGAGGTGTTTCAGTGTCATCGACTTTCTCGGATACAGCCGCTCGCTGCAGACAGCAAGCCCATTCAACAACCGTAACTGTATAGGTATAATGCATCGCATGGAAGCCCCGGACAATGATTTTCCTGTTCAAGACCTGTTGCGCCATCTGTTGGCGGATACGCGCTCGTCCAGCGAAATCGCGCGGCTTTCGGGCGTCAGCCAGCCCACGGTGTCGCGTCTGCGGCTGTCGAAAGGGCAGCGGCTGCGGCGCAGCGCGCCATTCAATAAGCTATGCAGTTTCTACGGCCTCGATACCGCTCCTGCGCGGCGCCGCTACAACGATCTGCTGCGCGACGCGATCGTCGACGCCTGGGACGGCTCCGACGAGCACGGGCGTGCGCTGCTGGTCGTGATTCAGGGCTTGAAGGATCTGCAGGCGAAGGCCGACGACGGCTGACGGCGCGCGAGCGTGGACGCAAACGCGCACACGAGGCGTCGGCAGACGAAACGAAACGGGCGGTGGCGAACGCAATTCGCCGCCGCCCGTTTTTCATTGGCGCGCCATAAAAAAGCGAAACGAAACTCCGCTTAATTCAAGAAAAATTAAAAGTGGAATTACGTTTGCATTTTTATGGAAACCGGCATATAAAGCCTGTGCGCCATCCGCTTCAAAACGACACCGACCAAGTACACGCCTCGGGGCCACGCACATGAGTTAGTCGCGCTCGTTGTCCGCCATCAAGACCGCCGCGTCTTTTTCGATTCATCCCGTCAAGCCGTTGTCTCGCCTGCTCGTCCGGGTGCGGCCGCTTGCGCGCCGCGCGCAGAGGTACGCGCGATCGCGGCGGAAAAAGCCGTCGTCGCCATCGAAAAAAAATCGCGCGAAATGCAGTGATCGTCTATTGGACGATCATTTGCCCGCTATTTACCCAACGATTTTTGATCCGTATTTGAAACTCGCTCACCGCAGTATCAAAGGAGGATTTTCATGGGAATTGAAACAGTCGAGTCGACCGTTCTGCACGCCTTTGCTGCACGCGCAGCAGAAGCGCCGAATCGCATCGCGGTTCTCTCGCGCGATGCATCGCTGACCTACGGCGAACTGGACGCGCGCAGCAATCGCGTCGCGCGGGCGCTGATCGCGCGCGGCGTCGCGCCGGGCAGCCTCGTCCCGGTCGAAGCCGTGCGCTCCGCCGATTTCCTCGTGGCGCTGCTCGGCGTGCTGAAGGCCGGCGCCGCCTACATTCCGATCGACGATGCGTATCCGGCGGAGCGCAAACGCCACATCTACGAACAAAGCGGTGCGACCGTCGCGCTCCACGCGCGCGCCAATGCGGCCGCCGAACCGTCGAGCGCGGGCGTCGCGCCGCTCGCGGTCGCGTCGCTGATCGGCGACGATGCGCCCGACGGCGAGTTGCGCACACCGGCGCCGCACGATCTGCTCTACGTGATTTTCACGTCGGGCACGACCGGCCGGCCGAAGGGCGTCGAAATCGAGCATCATGCGGTCGCGCGGCTAGTCGACTGGCACAACCGGCAGTTCGGCGTGACGGCCGCGAGCCGGATGCCGCTAATGGCAGGGCTGAGTTTCGACATCTCGCAGTGGGAGATCTGGTCGGCACTGACGGCCGGCGCGACGCTGCTGTTGCCCGACGAAGAGATCCGCCCCGACGCCGATGCGCTGGTCGCGTTTCATCGCGACCATGCGACCACGCACGCGTTCGTCCCGACCGTGATGGTGCCCGACTTCGTGCGCGCCTCGCGCGGCAGCGATCTGGCGCTGCGCTACCTGTTCACGGCCGGCGAAAAGCTGCAGCCGGTCGACACCGACGGCACGACGTACACGCTGATCGACTTCTACGGACCGACCGAGACGACGATCTTCGCGACGATGCATCGCGTGCCGAGCGCGACGCTCGGCCGCCCTTCGTCGATCGGTCATCCGGTGCCCGGCGCGACGATCCATGTGCTCGACGCTCAACTCGCGCCGCTGCCCGACGGCCAGGTCGGCGAGCTCTGCATCGCGGGCCCGTGCGTCGCGCGCGGCTATCTGAACGACCCGTCGCTCACGCACGACAAGTTCGTCGCGCTGCCGCACGATCGCTCGCAGCGGCTGTACCGCACGGGCGATCTCGGACGCCGGTTGCCCGACGGCACGATCCAGTATCTCGGGCGCATGGACGATCAATTGAAGATCCGCGGCCACCGTGTCGAGCTCGGCGAGATCGCGTCGGTGCTGTCGACGCAGCCCGGCATCCGCAAGTGCGCGGTGATTGCCGTCGAGGACGCGTCGAATGCGAAGGAAATCGTCGCGTTCGTCGTGCCCGACGCCGAGCACGCGAACGGCGACGTGATCGGCTCGATCCGCACGCGGATCCGCGCGTGCCTGCCGCACTACATGCGTCCGCGCCGCTACGTCGTGCTGCCCGAGCTTCCCGTCACGCTAAACGGCAAGGTCGACAAGGCCGCGCTGCGCGAACTCGACGACGGCAGCGCGGCGCGTGCATCGCAAGCGGGCTGGCGCGACGACAGCATCGACACCGCGATCGCGCGGACGCTCGCACCGATCCTCGGTCATACCGATTTCGGGCCGGCCGACAATTTCTTCGACATCGGCGGCCACTCGCTGCTGATCGCCGAGTTCGTGCGCCGCCTCGGCGAAACGTTGCGGATGAAGGTCTACGTGCGCGACGTGTACGAGTGTCCGACGGGCGCCGCGCTGCGCGAGCGCCTCGAAGCGCGGCTCCACGAGCGGCAGTCGCTGCTCGATGCGGAGCCGGCGCGCGCGCTGCGCGACGACATCGCGCTGCCGGACGGCATCGCTTCGTTCCGCCCGTTCGATACGCGCCGGCTCGAACGGCCCGCACATATTTTGCTGACGGGCGCGACGGGCTTCGTCGGCGTGCATCTGCTGGCCGATCTGCTCGAGCGCACCGACGCGGTCGTGCACTGTACGGTGCGCGCGGCCGATGGCACATCCGCCCGCGCGCGGATCGTCGAACAGGCGCAGCGCTATCGCGTCGCGCTGCCCGATTCGTCGCGCTGGGTCGCACATGCGGCGGACCTGTCGCTGCCGCGGCTCGGCATGAGCGATGCCGATTACCGCACGCTGGCGGGCTGCGTCGACGTGATCTATCACTCGGCGAGCGCGGTCAACTTCATTCAGCCGTATTCGTACATGCGCACCGACAACGTCGACGGGCTCAAGCGCGTGCTCGCGTTCGCGGCGGACGGCCAGCCGAAGGCGCTCATGCTGCTGTCGACGATTTCGGTCTACAGCTGGGGCCATCTGCACACCGGCAAGACGACGGTGTCCGAAGACGACGACATCGATCAGAACCTGCCGGCCGTGATGACGGATATCGGCTACGTGCGCAGCAAGTGGGTGATGGAGAAAGTGGCCGATCTCGCGGCGTCGCGCGGGTTGCCGCTGATGACGTTCCGCCTCGGCTACGCGACGTTCCATCGCGACACGGGGCTCAGCGCGAACTATCAGTGGTGGGGGCGGCTCGTGCGCACCTGCATCGATCAGCAGCAGATTCCCGATCTGCGCAATCTGCGCGAAGGGCTGACGACCGTCGACTACATGACGCGCGCGATCGCGCATATTTCGCGCAATCCGTCGGCGCTCGGCCACAAGTACAACCTCGTGCATACCGACGACAACAACCTGACGCTCCGGCAATTCTTCGAGCGCCTCGAACGGCATTTCGGATTGCGCTTCGAGACCGTGCCGTTCCGTCAATGGCTCGACGGCTGGCAGCACGACACGGCCGCGCCGCTCTATCCGCTGCTGAGCCTGTTCCGCGACGTGATGTACGACGGACGCTCCACCGTCGAGCTCTATCAGGACACGTACCGGTGGCGCTGCGACCGCGTGCAGGCGGCACTACAGGGCAGCGGCATCGAGGAGCCGACGTTTACGCGCGACGAACTCGCGCGCTATCTGACGCAGTCGATCGGCCATCGCGTGTAACACACGGCAGGACCGGCGCAGCACGCACGATCGCGCGAGCGGTCGTGCGTGCGCGTCTACGGTGCACTCATTGCGCGCGATGTTCCCACGTCCCTTCGACGTCGATCGTCGTGCGCACCGAATTCGCGAGAAAGCAGGCGTCGTGCGCGGCGTGATGCAGCGCCGCGACTTCGTCGTCGGTCGGCGCACGCTCGCCGCCGAACGTGACGGCCGGCTTCAGCACGATGCGCGTCACGACTTCCTTGCCGGCGTCGTTCTTCGCCATCGTGCCTTCGGCCGCGTCGCGATAGCGCGTCACGACGAAGCGCCGCTGCGCGGCGATCGACAGAAACCACAGCATGTGACAGCTCGACAGCGCGGCGACGAACGCCTCTTCCGGGTCGACCGCGGCCGGATCGGAGAACGGCACGCGCACGACGTGCGGCGAACTCGACGCAGGCACCGTCACGCCGCCGTCGAAACGCCATTCGTGCCGGCGGCTGTAGCGGTTGTCGACGAACTTGTCGTCGGGGGCGGCCTGCCATTCCACTTCAGCGATGTACGTCAACATCGGAATTCCTTCGTAGAAGAAAAAGATGCGTGATGTGCGCGGCGGCGGCCGCACTCACAGCGGCGTGAGCAGCGGCTCGCCCGCGAAATGCCGCGCGGCGTTGTCGAGAAACTGCTGCACCGAACGATCGAGCGCCTCGGGCGACCAGCCGCCGAGGTGCGGCGTCAGCACGACGTTGTCGAGCGCGGTCAGCGCGCGCGGCGGTTCGGGTTCGCCTTCGTACACGTCGAGCGCCGCGCCCGCGAGGCGCCGTTCGCGCAGCGCGTCTGCCAAGGCAGCGGTATCGACGACGCTGCCGCGCGAAACGTTGACGAGAAACCCGTGCGGGCCGAGCGCATCGAGCACCGTGCGGTCGATCAGATGGCGCGTGCCCGCACCGCCCGGCGTCGCGACGATCAGAAAATCGGCCCACTGCGCGAGCGCGTCGAGCCGTTCGAAGTAGCGGTACGGAACCTGCTTCGCCGCGCGGTTGTGATAGCCGATCTCGATGTCGAAGCCCGCCGCGCGCCGCGCGCATTTCTCGCCGATCCGGCCGAGCCCGACGATGCCGAGCCGCTTGCCCGACACGTTCGGCGGCATCGGCAGCGCGTCGCGCCAGACGCCCGCGCGCGTCGCCGCATCGAGCCGCACGATGCCGCGTACCGCGGCGAGCAGCAGTGCGAACGCATGATCGGCGACGCAGTCGTCGTTGGTGCCGGCGCCGGTGACGACCGCGATCCCGCGCGCCTTGGCATGCGCGACGTCGATCTGCTCGTAGCCGGCGCCGAGCGCGCCGACGAGCGTGACCTGCGGCAGTGCATCGATCTCGTGCGCGGCGAGCCCCGTGCTGCCGTTGGTCAGCACCGCGCGGATCGTGCCGCCGTGCTTGGCGATCGTGCGTGCGCGCAGCTCGGCCGTCGGTGCGTAGCGCACCTCGAACGACGCGGCAATGCGGCGCTGCGCGTCGTCGCGCAGCGCAATGAGGACCAGCAGTTCCGGTTTCATGGCAGCAGATGTCCGCAGGGCGGGAACGGCTTGCAGTGTAGCAAGGCCGCGCGCCGGCCGCCGGTTGTCCCCACGCGCGTAGGGGCCACGCGGCCGCACGCGGTTTGCCAAAGCGGGCTCAGTCAAGTAAGTTTCGGCGTACGCCCCCGTCCTGGAGATTGGCCACGATGAAGCTCGCCCTGCCCGCCCGGATCCTGGGCCTCGCACTCGCCGCATCCGTCGTCGCACCCGGTGCACACGCGGATGCGCCCGTCGTCGTATCGTCGAAGATCGACACCGAAGGCAACCTGCTCGGCAACGTGATCGCGCAGGTGCTGAAGGCGCACGGCATTCCCGTCACCGAAAAGATCGCGCTCGGCGCGACGCCGATCGTACGCAAGGCGCTGACGAGCGGCGAGATCGACATCTACCCCGAATACACCGGCAACGCCGCCTTCTTCTTCAACAAGGCTGACGATCCGGTCTGGAAGAACGCGAGCCAGGGCTACGACACCGCGAAGCAGCTCGACTATGCGGCGAACCACCTCGTGTGGCTCGCGCCGGCGCCCGCCAACAACACGTGGGGCGTCGCCGTGCTGTCGTCGGTCGCGCAGGCGCGGCATCTGAAGACCTTCAGCGATTTCGGCAAATGGGTCGCGGGCGGCGGCAACGTGAAGCTCGCGGCATCGGCGGAATTCGTCAACAGCGCATCGGCGCTGCCGTCGTTCGAGAAGGCGTACGGCTTCAAGCTGAAGCCCGATCAGCTCGTCGTGCTGTCCGGCGGCGACACGGCCGCGACGATCAAGGCGGCCGCGAACCAGACCGACGGCGTGAACGCCGCGATGGTGTACGGCACCGACGGCGGGATCGCATCGAGCGGGCTCACGGTGCTCGACGACGACAAGCACGTGCAGCCCGTCTATGCACCGGCGCCGGTGATCCGCGAAGCGGTGCTGAAAGCGCATCCGCAGATCGCCGACTATCTGAAGCCCGTGTTCGCGAGCCTCGATCTGAAGACGCTGCAGATGCTCAACGCACGCATCCAGATCAACGGCGAGCCGGCGGCCGGCGTCGCCAAGAGCTATCTGAAATCGAAGGGCTTCGTGAAATGACGATGCGCGCGGCGGCCTGCGCGCGGCGCGTGACACCGGACAAGGTCGGCATCCTGATCGGCGTGCTGACGATCGTCGCCGTGCTCGGCATGCCGTTCGTCGTGCTGCGGCCGAATCGTATCGCGGCCGGCACCGGGCTGTCGGTGTTCGCGGCGCTGCCGGTCGCGCAGGGTGCGGCGCTCGCGACGCTGTGGATCGTCGGCGCCCTGTGGGCGATGACGGCGAGCCGCCCGACGTGGCGGCTCGCGGCCGGCTGCACCTGGCTCGCGACGCTCGCGTATGCGCTCGGCGCCGCCACGTCGCACGCGGTCGCACCCGACGACATGCTCGCGCGCGTGTCGCCGGCAGCCGGCGTGTGGGTACTGCTGTTCGCCTGGGCCGTGCTCGTCGCGGACGCGCTCGCGCGGCTCGCGTTCGGTCCGTGGCGGCGGCTCGCCGCGCTCGTCGTCGCGATCGCGGCGGTGTCGGTGCCGCTCGCGACCGGCTGGTGGGACGGGCTCTCCGTGATGCGCGAATACGCGGTGCGCAGCGACGACTTCTGGCGCGAGGCGAGCCGTCATCTGTCGCTCGCGGGCGGCTCCGTCGCGGCCGCGCTCGTCGCGGGGCTGCCGCTCGGCATCGCATGCGCGCGCGCGGCGCCGGTGCGTGCAATCGTGATGCCGGTGCTCAATATCGTTCAGACGATTCCGAGCATCGCGATGTACGGCCTGATGATGGCGCCGCTCGGCCTGCTCGCCGCGCACGTGCCGCTCGCGGCGGCGCTCGGCGTGCGCGGCATCGGCGTCGCGCCGGCCGTGCTCGCGCTGTTCCTCTACTCGCTGCTGCCGATCGCGTCGAGCGTCGCGGTCGGGCTCGCGCAGGTGCCGCCGCATGTGACCGAAGCGGCGCGCGCGATGGGCATGACGCGCGCGCAGCGGCTGTTCCGCGTCGACCTCGTGCTTGCGCTGCCGGTGATCCTGAGCGGCGTGCGCGTCGTGCTCGTGCAGAACATCGGGCTGACCGCGGTCGCCGCGCTGATCGGCGGCGGCGGGTTCGGCACCTTCATCTTCCAGGGAATCGGGCAATCGGCGGCCGACCTCGTGCTGCTCGGCGCGATTCCGACGATCGCGCTCGCGCTCGCGGCCGCGGTCGTCTTCGAAGCCGCGACGTCGCTCGCGAAAGGACGGTCCGGATGATCGAGATCGATCGCGTCGGCAAGCGTTTCGGCGACATCGTCGCCGTCGACGACGTCTCGCTGACGATGAAGCAAGGCACCATCACCGCGCTCGTCGGCGCATCGGGCAGCGGCAAGTCGACGCTGCTGCGGATGATCAACCGGCTGATCGCACCGACGAGCGGCACGATCCGCATCGACGGCACCGACACGGCCGGCGTGCCGCCCGAGCAGCTGCGGCGGCGCATCGGCTACGTGATCCAGGGGCACGGCCTGTTTCCGCACTGGAGCGTCGCGCGCAACATCGCGACGGTGCCGCGCCTGCTCGGCTGGCGCCCCGACCGCATCCGCGCGCGCGTCGCCGAACTGCTCGAGCTGTTCCATCTCGCGCCGGCCGAGTTCGCCGACAAGCTGCCGCACGAACTGTCGGGCGGCCAGCAACAGCGCGTCGGCGTCGCGCGTGCGCTCGCGGCCGAGCCCGCGATGCTGCTGATGGACGAACCGTTCGGCGCGCTCGATCCGATCATCCGCAACAAGGCGCAGGACGATCTGCTCGCGTTGCAGCGGCGCCTCGGCATCACGGTCGTGATCGTCACGCACGACATCGAGGAAGCGCTGAAGCTCGGCGACACGATCGCCGTGATGGACGGCGGCCGCCTGCTGCAGGTCGCGACACCGGCCGACATACTCGGCAATCCGGCCGCGGGCGTCGTCGAGCAGCTCGTCGCGGGCGTCGACCGCCCGTTGCGCCTGCTCGCGCTGACACCGGTCGACGCCGTCGCCGAAGCGGGCCACGCGGACGGCGCGCCGATCGAGGCCGCGCGCACGCTGCGCGATGCGATCTCCGAGCTGCTGTGGCGCGGCGTCGACGCACTGCCGGTCGACGACGGCCACGGCCGTCCGTCGCGCCGCATCACGCTCGACGCGATCCGCGCGCATGCGAGGAAGCCCGCATGAGTGCGCGCGATGCGCTGCACGGCACAGCGTCGGCGTCGCGGCCGTTCGCGGCGCGCCGGCTCGTCGCGCCCGCGGCGCGCGCGGCCGCGCTCGCGCTGCTGCTCGTGCTGCTGCTGCGCCCGGCCTGGCTGCACGGCTGCTTCGCGCCGTTCGCCGACAACGGCGCGCCGGTGATCTACGATCGCGCAAGCCTGCTCGATCTCACGCTCGCGCATCTCGGTACGGTCGCGCTGTCGAGCGCGATCGGCACGCTGATCGCGGTCGCGGCCGGCATCGCCGTCACACGGCCGTTCGGCGCGGATTTCCTGCCCGTCGCACGCAGCATCGTCGACATCGGTCAGACGTTTCCGCCGGTCGCCGTGCTCGCGCTTGCCGTGCCGGCCGTCGGCTTCGGATTGAAGCCCGTGCTGATCGCGCTCGTGCTGTACGGGCTGCTGCCCGTGTTCGAAAGCACGATCGCAGGGCTCGAGGACGTGCCGCGCGACGTCGTCGAAGCCGCGCGCGGGATGGGGATGAGCGGCTGGCAGCGGCTGATGTCGGTCGAGCTGCCGCTCGCGTTCCCGGTGATCGTCAACGGCATCCGGCTCGCGGTCGTGATCAATCTCGGCACCGCGACGATCGGCTCGACCGTCGCGGCGCGCGGGCTCGGCGACGTGATCATCGCCGGCCTGCAGACGTCGAACACCGCGTTCGTGCTGCAAGGCGGCGTGATCGTCGGGCTGCTCGCGGTGCTCGTCAGCGATGCGATCGGCGCGGTCGCGCGCATCGCGGCCGCGCGACGCGCATAGCGCCTAACGCGTGCCGCGACGCGAGCGTTCGTCAGGACGCCGTTGCGTGTTCATGCAACCGCTTCGGCGCCGCCCGTCACACACCTACAGATCGCTTTCGTTCGAGCGCCGCTTCGAATGCGCGGCGGAATTGGCCGATATACTGTGCGCCTTCCGTTCTCCCTCATTCGCCCATGCGACGGTTACTCTGGCTGATCGTGCTTTCGTTCGGCGTCGCGCACCAGGCGTCGGCGCAATCGGCATCGGCGCCGGCCGCGCCCGCTGCCGCGGACGTTGCGGCCGCATCGATCGCGCTGCCCGCGTCCGATCCGCTCGCCGCCGCCGATCAGCCGAACGAAGCCAATCGGCGGATTACGGCGTATCTGACGAAGAAGTTCGGCGTCGCGAAGGAAAAGGCGATCAAGCTCGCGGACATCGTCAGCGCGACGGCGACGAAATATTCGCTGCCGCCGGCGCTCGTCTACGCGATCATCTCGATCGAATCGCGCTTCCAGGAAAAGGCGCGCGGCCAGCATGGCGCGACCGGGCTGATGCAGGTCGTGCCGGCCGCGCATCGCGGGCTGCTGCGCAACGTGAAGGATCTGACCGAACCGAACGCGAACGTCGAGGCCGGCTCGGCCATCCTGTCCGGGTATGTGAAGGCGGCCGGCGGCAACGTACAGGCCGCGCTGAAGAGTTACGGCGGATCGAATGCGTATGCGGCCAAGGTACTGCAGCGCGTCGACTCGTTCCGCTTCGTGCTGGAACCGGCCGACGAGGCGAAAGCCGCCAGTGATGCGAAGGCGCGCATGGTGCCGGTCAGCGATTCGTCGCCGGCGCCGCGCAAGCCGTAAGCGGGCGCCGCGCGGATCTCGGAGCAGGCAGGCAAGCATAAAGCGTTGTCGCCGCGACGGAACAGCATAGTCAAGAAAATATCGGAGCTATAGGCGCGCCAATGCAAAACGGCCCATTGTTCCGATATTTCAGGAACAATGGGCCGTTTCTCGCCGGTCGCATCGATTATTCCGATATTCCAGGAATAATCCCGCCCGCACCGCCAGCGCTCAGATCTGCCCGGCCGCGCCCGTCCACCGCAGATAATCGCCGCGCGTCCAGTCGAGCGACACGCCGACGCGCTTCGTGCCGGGCCGGATCTTCGGCTTGTGCACCGACAGCGTCAGCGATTCGAGCGCGGGCCATTCGCGAAACGACAGCGCCGCGATATCGGCGACGAGCGTCTCGAGCAAGCGCGTATGCGGCTTGTGCGCGAGATACGACGCGATGCGCGCGCAGTAGCCGTCGTAATCGATCCACTCGCCTTGCTCGCTCGGCTCGCAGCGATACTCGAGCCGCGCATCGATCACGATCGGCTGCGGCGCTTCGTGCTCGTGCGCATGAATGCCGACGCGCGCGGGCACCTTCAGTTCGTCGACGAACACGCTCCAGCCGCGCCCGCGCAGGCGCGGTCCGTCGATCGCCGCGAACGGTTCGTCGAACGGCTTCATGATGCGAGCGGCGCCGCGGCGTCGAGCATGATGCGCACGAAATAGTCGGCGAAGCTGCGGCGCACGACGAGCTCGTACGATTCGTCGCCGGTCGGGATCAGCACGATCGAGGCCTTGAAGTAGTGCGACTGCGCGCACTGGCCCGGCTTCAGCACGCGCGGATGCAGATCGAGCGGGCAGCCGCGTGCGAGCACGTCGCGCACGCGCTCGCCGCTGATCTCGACGACCGTGTAGCCGCTGCCGACGTCGACCGCCGCTGCATACGAGCCCTGCACGGCCTCGGCGAGCTGCGCTTCGAGCACGCCGGCCTGCACGGGCCCGTTCGAGCGCACGAGCCATTCGTCGGGGCCGAGCCACAGCACGTCGTAATCGGCGCTGCGCGCGACGGTGTTCGGCTCGGCCGGCGGCCGGCAGCCGACCACGCGTTCGAACGCGCTGACGAACGCCGGATCGCTCAGCTCACCGCGCACGTTCACGAGATCGAGGAACGGCCGCTCGCGCAGCGTGAACTTCTTCGAGGCGCGCGCCTGATGCGTTTTCAGCAGGTCGGCCGCGCCGACGAACGGCGACTCGAGCCGCACGCTGCCCGTGCCCGCCACCGGCGTCTGGTTTCTGGTCTCATTCCACATGCTGGCGCACCCCTTCCGTATCGTAGAAAACCGGGCTCGAGATCTTCGCGGTGACGCGCTTGCCGTTGGCCAGCGGAATCACGACGCTCTCGCCCATCTTGTTCAACCCGCCCTTCACGACTGCCAGCGCGATCGAGCGCTTGAGGATCGGGCTGTAGTAGCTCGACGTCACATGGCCGATCATCGGCGTCGGTTCGACCGTCGAAATCTGCGTGTCCTTCGCGACGATCTGCGCGCCTTCCGGCAGCACGAACTGCTCGTCCTCGGTCAGCAGGCCGACGAACTGCTTGCGGCCTTCCTTCGCGGTGTCCGAACGCGACAGCGAACGCTTGCCGAGGAAGTCCTTCGACTTCGCGACGAGGCCGCCCATCCCGAGGTCGTACGGCGTGACCGAGCCGTCGGTGTCCTGACCGACGATGATGTAGCCCTTCTCCGCGCGCAGCACGTGCATCGTCTCGGTGCCGTACGGCGTGATGTCGAACTCGGCGCCCGCCGCCATCAACGCTTCCCACACCGCGCGGCCCGCATTGGCCGGCACGTTGACTTCGTAAGCGAGCTCGCCCGAGAAGCTGATCCGCATCACGCGCGCCTTCACGCCCGCGACGGTGCCGTTCCGGTAGCTCATGAACGGGAACGCTTCGTTGCCGAAATCGATGTCCTGGCAGACCTTCTGCACGACCTTGCGGCTCTTCGGGCCGACCACCGCGAACGTCGCCCAGTGATCGGTGACCGACGCGAGGCGCACCTTCATGTCGGGCCATTCCGTCTGCAGCCAGCGCTCGAGCCAGGTCAGCACGCGTGCCGCGCCGCCCGTCGTCGTCGTCATCATGAAATGCTGATCGGCGAGGCGCACCGTCACGCCGTCGTCGAACACCATGCCGTTTTCGTCGAGCATCAGCCCGTAGCGGCACTTACCGACCTCGAGCTTGTTCCACGGGTTCGTGTACATCCAGTTCAGCAGCTTCACCGCATCGGGGCCCTGGATGTCGATCTTGCCGAGCGTCGAGGCATCGAGAATGCCGACGCTGTTGCGTACCGCCAGGCATTCGCGCTTCACGGCCGCATGCAGGTCCTCGCCCTTCTTCGGGAAGTACCACGGGCGCTTCCAGTTGCCGACGTCCTCGAACATCGCGCCGTGCTCGACGTGCCATTCGTGCACGCAGGTCTTGCGGATCGGATCGAGGAAGTCGCCGAGCTCGCGGCCCGCGAACGTGCCGAACGATACCGGCGTGTAGTTCGGGCGGAACGTCGTCGTGCCCGTTTCCGGAATCGTCTTGCCGAGCGCCTGCGCGAGAATCGCCATCCCGTTGATGTTGCCGAGCTTGCCCTGATCGGTGCCGAAGCCCATCGCGGTATAGCGCTTCACGTGCTCGATCGACTCGAAGCCTTCGCGTGCGGCAAGCAGGATGTCCGCCGCCGACACGTCGTTCTGGAAGTCGACGAACTGCTTCGGCCCGCGCGCGGCGGCCTCGCGGCTGCCGACGAGCCAGAGCGGCTGCAGTGCGCCTTCGACCGTTTCGGCAACCTGCGGCGCCACCGGGCGCTGCGCGGCCGTGAAGCCGGCCGCCTTCGCGGCTTCCGCACCGGCGTCGAGCGCGAGGCGCAGTGCGCGCGCCAGCCCGAACTCGCCGGCGGCCGCGCCGACGCTCGCCTCGGCCTGCACCGGCTTGCCGGGCAGGAAGCACGCCTTCTCGTCGCTCCAGCATGCCTTGCCGCCCGACTGCGCGAACAGGTGCAGCACGGGGCTGAAGCCGCCCGACATCGCGAGGAGGTCGCACGGCAGCGTCTGCAGCTTGCCGCCGGTCTGGCCGTTCGTATAGGACGCGACGTCGACCGACGATACGCGCCATTTGCCCGATGCAGCCGTTACGACCGTTCCGCTCATCACCGTCACGCCCTGCCGCTTCGCCGCGGCCGGCAGCGCGCCGTTCGACGACGCGCGCGAATCGACGACCGTCACCTTCGCGCCGCAGGCCTTCAGATCGAGCGCGGTCTGGTACGCACGGTCGTTGTTCGTGAACACGACCGCGTTGCGCCCCGGCAGCACGCCGAAGCGATGAATGTAGGTCGACACCGCGCCGGCCAGCATCACGCCGGGCAGATCGTTGTTGCCGAATACGATCGGCCGCTCGTGCGCGCCGGTCGCGAGAATCACGCGCTTCGCACGCACCTTCCACAGCAGTTCGCGCGTGCCCTTGCGCATCGACACCGGCAGATGATCGGTCAGGCGCTGCGTGATCGTCACGAGGTTGTGATCCTGATAGCCGAACGCGGTGCTGCGCGACAGGATCGTCACGTCCGGCAGCTTGCGCAGCTCGGCCTCGATCTTCTCGACCCATTGCAGCGCCGGCTTGCCGTCGATCTCCGCACGGCACGACAGCAGGCTGCCGCCGAGCTCGCGCTGATCGTCGACGAGAATGACGCGCGCGCCGGCCGTCGCGGCCGCGTGCGCAGCGGCGAGACCCGACGGGCCACCGCCGACCACGAGCACGTCGCAATGCGCGTAGCACTTGTCGTAGCGATCGGCGTCGAGCGTGTCGGGCGCCTTGCCGAGGCCGGCCGCCTCGCGGATCTTCTCTTCATACTTCGGCCACATCTTGCGCGGCCACATGAAGGTCTTGTAGTAGAAACCGGCGGGCAGGAAACGCGACAGCTTCTGGTTGATCGCGTACTTGTCGTTCTCGAGCGACGGCTCCGCATTCACGCTCGTCGCGACGAGCCCCTGATACAGCTCGATCTCGGTCGCGCGTGCGTTCGGCACCGTGTACGGGCCCGACTCGAGCTGCACGACGGCGTTCGGTTCCTCGACGCCGGCCGTCACGATCCCGCGCGGACGGTGATACTTGAAGCTGCGCGCAACGAAGTGCACGCCGTTCGCGAGCAGTGCGGACGCGAGCGTGTCGCCCTGGAAGCCCTGATACGTGCGTCCGTTGAACGTGAACGTCAGCGGAATCGCGCGATTGATGCGGCCACCGGTGCCGAGGCGGTCTTTCTGGCTCATTTGCTCGTGCCCTCTTCGTGTGCGTTGCCGGCGGTCGCCCCGCCGAACTTCTCGTAGCTCTTGATTTCGTACGTGACGGTGTCGCGCGTGACCTTGAACCAGCGGCGGCAGCCCTGCGTGTGCAGCCATTGCTCCTTGTGGAGCCCGCGCTTGTTCTCGCGCATGAACACGTACTCGCCCCACTCGCGGTCGGTCATCGTTTCATTCGCGACCGGGCGCACGATGTCGGCTTCGCCGCCGCACGTGAACTCGGATTCGGCGCGCGGCCCGCACCACGGACATTCGATCAGCAACATGTTGGTTTCTCCTCGTTCAGTGCGCGACGGCGGCGGCGCCGTGTTCGTCGATCAGGTGGCCGGTGTAGAAGCGGTCGAGCGAGAACGGCGCGTTCAGCGGATGCGGTTCGTCGCGAGCGATCGTATGGGCGAACACCCAGCCCGAGCCCGGCGTCGCCTTGAAGCCGCCCGTCCCCCAGCCGCAGTTGAAATACAGCCCCTTCACGTCGGTCTTGCTGATGATCGGGCAGGCGTCCGGCGACACGTCGACGATGCCGCCCCACTGACGGTTCATGCGCACGCGCGAGAACACCGGGAACATTTCGACGATCGCCTGCAGCGTGCCTTCGATGATGTGGAAGCTGCCGCGCTGGCCGAAGCCCGTGTATTGGTCGATGCCCGCGCCGATCACGAGGTCGCCCTTGTCGGACTGGCTGATGTACGCGTGCACGGCGTTCGACATGATCACCGAGTTGACGACGGGCTTGATCGGCTCGGACACCAGCGCCTGCAGCGGATGGCTTTCGATCGGCAGCCGCACGCCGGCCATGTCGGCGAGCGTCGTCGTGTTGCCGGCCGCGACCACCGCGACCTTTTTCGCCTTGATGAAGCCCTTCACGGTATCGACGCCGACCACCGCGCCGCCTTCGCGGCGAATGCCGGTGACCTGGCAGTTCTGGATGATGTCGACGCCCGCGCGGTCCGCACCGCGCGCGAAGCCCCATGCGACCGCGTCGTGACGCGCGACGCCCGCGCGACGCTGGATCGATGCGCCGAGCACCGGATAGCGGCTGTTCAGGTTGATCGTCGGCTCGATTTCCTTCACCTGCGCGGGCGTCAGGAATTCCGCATCGACGCCGTTGAGCCGGTTCGCGTTCACGCGGCGCTCGGTGTCGCGCACGTCCTGCAGCGTATGCGCGAGGTTCATCACGCCGCGCTGGCTGAACATCACGTTGTAGTTGAGGTCCTGCGACAGCCCTTCCCAGAGCTTCATCGCCTTCTCGTACAGCGCGGCCGATTCGTCCCACAGATAGTTCGAGCGCACGATCGTCGTGTTGCGCGCGGTATTGCCGCCGCCGATCCAGCCTTTCTCGAGAATCGCGACGTTCGTGATCCCGTGCTCCTTCGCGAGGTAGTACGCGGTCGCGAGCCCGTGCCCGCCGCCGCCGACGATCACGACGTCGTACTCACGCTTGGGCTCGGGGCTCTTCCATTGCTTCTCCCAGTTCTCGTGATACGAGAGGCCGTTGCGGAACAGGCTGAATATCGAGTAGCGGCTCATGTTGATGGTCCTTCGTTAGCATTCGATGACGTTCACGGCCAGACCGCCGCGCGACGTTTCCTTGTATTTCGTCTTCATGTCGGCGCCCGTCTCGCGCATCGTCTTGATGACGGAATCGAGCGACACGTAGTGCTGACCGTTGCCCTTCAGCGCCATGCGCGATGCGTTCAGCGCCTTGATCGCGCCCATCGCGTTGCGCTCGATGCACGGGATCTGCACGAGCCCGCCGACCGGGTCGCAGGTCATGCCGAGGTTGTGTTCCATGCCGATTTCGGCGGCGTTCTCGACCTGGTCCGGCGTGCCGCCCATCACGGCCGCGAGCGCGGCCGCGGCCATCGAGCACGCGACGCCGACTTCGCCCTGGCAACCGACTTCCGCGCCGGAGATCGACGCGGTTTCCTTGTAGATGATTCCGATCGCCGCGGCGGTCAGCAGGAATTCGACGATGCCTGCCTCGTTCGAGCCCGGCACGAACTTCACGTAGTAGTGCAGCACGGCCGGAATCACGCCTGCCGCGCCGTTGGTCGGTGCGGTGACGACGCGCCCGCCCGCCGCGTTCTCCTCGTTGACGGCCATCGCATAGAGGTTGACCCAGTCGAGCATCGACAGCGGGTCGCGCAGCGATTCCTCGGAACGCGCACGCAGCCGCGCATTCAGTTCGGCCGCGCGGCGCTTGACGCGCATCGGGCCCGGCAGATCGCCCTCGACCTTGCAGCCGCGCTCGACGCAGGCGGCCATCGTGCGCCAGATCGCGAGCAGCCCCGCACGCACTTCGTCTTCCGGACGCAGCGCGCATTCGTTGCGCATCATCAGCTCGGCGATGGACAGCCCGTGCTCGCGGCACTGGCGCATCAGATCGTCGCCGGTGCGAAACGGATACGGCACCTCGGCCGCCGCGCGTACGCCGTTGACGCGGTCGCCGTCGCGGTTCACGACGAAACCGCCGCCGATCGAGTAATACTCCTTCTCGACGAGCAGCTGACCGTGTTCGTCGAACGCCTGGAAGCGCATGCCGTTCGGGTGCACGATGCTCGTGCCCGTCATCAGCTTCCGGTAGAAGCCGATGTGCTCCTTCTCGTCGAAGCGGATCGTCTGCTTGCCGAGCAACGACAGCGACTTCTCGGCGCGGATCGCGGCGAGACGCGGCTCGATCAGATCCGGATCGATCGTGTCCGGCAGATGGCCCTCGAGGCCGAGCAGCACGGCCTTGTCGGTGCCGTGGCCCTTGCCCGTCGCGCCGAGCGAGCCGTACAGCTCGACGCGCACGCGGCGCACGAAGCCGAGCAGGTTCGCGTCCTCCACGTGCGACGCGAAGCGGCACGCCGCGATCATCGGTCCAACCGTATGCGAACTGGACGGTCCGATGCCGATCTTGAACAGGTCGAAAACGCTGACGTTCATCTGGCTTCCTCTGGATGGCACTGCAAGTGACGTTGGACGCCAGTACATCAAAGCGTAAAATCCGCCGATAGAACAAAAACGGCATCGGCGTGGGATAGCGCCGCCAAGCGCCCGGCCGCCCGGCCCGAAAGTGCGTTTTGGCGATGGTTCGCGACGAAAAACCACAAGTCCGGCCGCGTCCGCATCGCGCGGCCGCGCGCCGGTTGCCGTATCCTGAACAGCGTGAGACCGCCCGCCCGGCGTAACGAGATTTGCCGCAATGACACCCGACGTACCCGCTTCCCCTCTCGCCGAACCGGCGCCGCAGCGCATCCGCTTCGGCATCGTGCTGCTGCCGAACTTCACGCTCACCGCGTTCTCCGGGTTCGTCGACATGCTGCGGCTGTCCGCCGACGACGGCGACTACAGCAAGCCCGTGCGCTGCGCGTGGAGTGTGATCGGCGATACGCTCGCGCCGGTGCGCGCGAGCTGCGGGATCCAGATCACGCCGTGGGAAACGTTCGATGCGGCCGAGCCGTTCGATTACGTGGTCGTCGTCGGCGGGCTGCTGCACTCGGGGCCGCAAGCCGGCCCCGAAACGCTCGAGTTCATCCGTCGCGCGGCCGCGCGCGGCGCGACGATCGTCGGGATCTGCACGGGCGTGTTTACGCTGATGCGTGCCGGCGTGCTCGACGGCTACCGCACCTGCGTGAGCTGGTTCCATTACTGGGATTTCATCGAACGCTTTCCGAGCGCCGATCCCGATCTGCTGATCGCCGACCGGCTGTTCGTGATCGACCGGCGGCGCATCACCTGCTCGGGCGGGCGCGCGTCGATCGACGTCGCCGCCGCGATCCTGCTGCGCCACTTCGAGCACGCGACCGTGCAGAAGGCGCTGCGCATCCTGCTCGTCGGCGAGATGCAGAAGGGCAATGCGCCGCAGCCGCATCCGCCGGGCCTCGAGCCCGCGACGCATCCGAAGGTCAAACGCGCGATTCTTCTGATGGAACAGCACGTCGGGCGCGCGCTGCCGCTCGAGGAACTCGCGTGCAAGCTCGACCTGTCGACGCGGCAGCTCGAGCGCCTGTTCAAGGCCGAAACCGGCAAGAGCCCGCAGGCCTTCGCGAAGCAGGTGCGGCTGCGCACCGCCGCCTGGCTGTTGACGAGTTCGGACCGCACCGTCGCCGACATCGCGTCGAGCTGCGGATTCGCCGACGCGTCGCACCTCGGGCGCGAGTTCCGCAAGCAGTTCGGCGTGCCGCCGGCCGCGTATCGCGAGCGCGGCGGCGACGAAGCGGCAGCCGCCGCGAGCGTGACGGACGACGCGCTTCACGACGAAGTCGAGTGAGCGGGCAGGCCGACGGCGCGTGACGATCGGCCTGCGTCGGCGCGAAAACCGGACGCTCATGCCGTGCGTGCGACGGCGCCCCGGCTCGAGCGCCAGCAGAGTCGCTACAGCTACAGACTGACCCACCGCGGCCCTTCTCCCGGTTCTCCCTACTCGAATCGAGCCGCGCGGCGCTCCCTGCCGCTCGCGGCCGAGCGGTGCCGCCGCGCCATCACATTGCACGCCGTTCGCATCGAAATGGAACCGGTTCCAGTCAATTTCGCCGACGTTCGCGCCTTTTGACCGAGGGTATTCCCGGATGCTTCACTGCGATCAAATTTGTATGATGACCACATCACCTTACAAACTATCGCGTCATGTTCGAAAAAATCCCTGCCCGTGCGATGAGCGACCACGTCGCGCAGCAACTGCTGAAGCAGATCGAAGCCGGCAGCTTCGTGGCGACCGGCAAGCTGCCGACCGAAGCGGTGCTCGCGCAGGAATTCGGCGTGAGCCGCACCGTGATCCGTGAAGCGATCTCGCGGCTGAAGAACGAAGGCGTCGTCGAGCCGCGTCAGGGCAGCGGCGTGTACGTGAACCAGCACGGCGCGATCCGGCCGCTGCGCATCGACTACGCGGAAGCGGTCGAGGCGAGCTCGCTGCCGCATCTGCTCGCGGTGCGCCGCGCGATCGAAGCCGAAGTCGCGGCCGAAGCCGCGCTGCGTCACAGCGACGAAGACATGGCCGA
Source organism: Burkholderia sp. BC1 (assembly GCF_052683555.1). Lineage (NCBI taxonomy): Bacteria > Pseudomonadati > Pseudomonadota > Betaproteobacteria > Burkholderiales > Burkholderiaceae > Burkholderia > Burkholderia sp. BC1. Next base: position 19,800 of record NZ_JBQYLP010000010.1, on the reverse strand, counting down.
CATCGACGACGCGCTGCGCAAGATCGACGAAGCGGTCGCCGAGGGTCGCGACGGCGTCGCCGAGGATGTCGCGTTCCATCGCACGATCGCGGCCGTCACGGGCAACCCGTATTTCCTCAAGACGCTGCAGTTCCTGAACCAGTATCTCGAAGCGGGCGTGAAGGTCACGCGCCGCAACGAAGCGACGCGCGAGGACTTCTCGCGGCAGGTGCGCGAAGAACATGCGGCGATCGCCGACGCGATCCGCTCGCGCGATCCGATGGCTGCGCGCAACGCGGCGCGCACGCATATGTACAACGCGGCGCGCCGTCTCGCGGAAGCCGGCATCTGCTGACGCCGCGGCGCATTCCCGAATCCGTTCCGAATCGATCAAGGTTGACCATGTCACGAAATGTTGGAGTCATCGGCCTCGGTGCGATGGGCCTCGGCGTCGCGCGTTCGCTGCTGCGCGCGGGCTTTCGCGTGCACGCATGCGACGTCCGTGAAGCCGTGCTGCACGCGTTCGCGGCCGAAGGCGGCATCGCCTGCGCGACGCCGGCCGAACTCGGCGCGCAGTGCGACGTCGTCGTCACGCTCGTCGTCAATGCCGCGCAGACGGAAACGGTGCTGTTCGGCGAACACGGCGCGGTCGCGTCGATGAAGCCGGGCGGCGTCGTGATCGCGAGCGCGACCGTCGCGCCCGAATTCGCGGTCTCGCTCGGCGCGCGCATCGAGGCCGCCGGCCTGCAGATGCTCGACGCGCCGGTGTCGGGCGGCGCCGCGCGCGCGGCGTCCGGCGAGATGACGATGATGACGTCCGGCCCCGCCGCCGCTTACGCCGCGTGCGAAGACGTGCTCGCCGCGATGGCGGGCAAGGTCTACCGTCTCGGCGATACGCACGGTGTCGGCTCGAAGGTCAAGATCATCAACCAGCTGCTGGCCGGCGTGCATATCGCGGCCGCCGCCGAAGCGATGGCGCTCGGCCTGCGCGAAGGCGTCGATCCCGACGCGCTGTACGACGTGATCACGCACAGTGCCGGCAATTCGTGGATGTTCGAGAACCGCGTGCCGCACATCCTGAACGGCGACTACACGCCGCTGTCGGCCGTCGACATCTTCGTGAAGGATCTCGGCCTCGTGCTCGACACCGCGCGCCGCAGCAAATTCCCGCTGCCGCTGTCGGCGACCGCGCACCAGATGTTCATGAGCGCGTCGAGCGCCGGTCACGGCGGCGAGGACGATTCCGCCGTGATCAAGACTTTTCCCGGCATCACGCTGCCGCCCGCCCGCTGATTCGAACCACGCCTTGCCATGAACGCTTCCGCTTCCCGTCCCCTGCTCGGCTGCATTGCCGACGATTTCACCGGCGCGACCGATCTCGCGAACATGCTCGTCAAGAGCGGCATGCGTACCGTACAGACGATCGGCGTGCCGGCCGACGGCGCGCCGATCGACGCCGATGCGATCGTCGTCGCGCTGAAGTCGCGCACGATTCCGGCCGCCGACGCCGTCGCGCAGTCGCTCGCCGCCTACGAATGGTTGCGCGCGCAAGGGTGTCGCCAGTTCTTCTTCAAATACTGCTCGACGTTCGACTCGACCGACGCCGGCAACATCGGCCCCGTCGCCGATGCGCTGCTCGACGCGGCCGGCGGCGGCTTCACGATCGCCTGCCCCGCGTTTCCGGAAAACGGCCGCACGATCTATCGCGGCCACCTATTCGTCGGCGACGTGCTGCTCAACGAATCGGGCATGGAGAACCATCCGCTCACGCCGATGAAGGATGCGAATCTCGTGCGTGTGCTGCAGCGGCAGACGCCGTCGAAGGTCGGCCTGATCCGCTACGACACGATCGCGCGCGGTGCCGCCGACGTGCGCGCCTGCATCGCGCAGCTGCGCGCCGACGGCGTGCGCATCGCGATCGCCGACGCGCTGTCGGACCGCGATCTGCACGTGCTCGGCGAAGCCTGCACAGCGCTGCCGCTCGTCACCGGCGGCTCCGGCATCGCGCTCGGGCTGCCCGAGAACTTCCGCCGTGCCGCTGAGCTCGCCGCGCGCGACAACGCGGCATCGCTGCCGCGCATCGACGGCACGTCGACGGTGCTCGCCGGCAGCGCATCGAAGGCGACCAACGCGCAGGTCGCCGCATGGCGCGCCACGCGGCCGAGCTTCCGCATCGATCCGCTCGCGGCCGCGCGCGGCGAGCCGGTCGTCGAGCAGGCGCTCGCGTTCGCGCGTTCGCATCTGCCGGAACCGGTGCTGATCTACGCGACCGCGACGCCCGACGAAGTGAAGGCCGTGCAGCAGGCGCTCGGCGTCGAAGCGGCCGGCGAACTCGTCGAGCGCACGCTCGCCGCGATCGCGCACGGCCTGCGCGCACTCGGCGTGCGCAAGTTCGTCGTCGCGGGCGGCGAGACGTCCGGCGCGGTCGTGCAGGCGCTCGGCGTGAAATCGCTGCAGATCGGCGCGCAGATCGATCCGGGCGTGCCGGCAACGGCGACCATCGACATCGAGCCGCTCGGCCTCGCGCTGAAGTCCGGCAATTTCGGCGCGGTGGACTTTTTCGATAAGGCGCTGCGCGCGCTCGACGGAGCCGCATGATGAGCATCGAAGCGAAGCTGCGCGAAGAAATCTGCGTGGTCGGCGCGAGCCTGTACGCGCGCGGTCATGCGGTCGGCAGTGCGGGCAACATCAGTGCGCGGCTGCCCGACGGCTGGCTCATCACGCCGACCGATGCGTGTCTCGGCCGGCTCGATCCGAACGATATCGCGAAGGTCGATGCGAACGGGCAGGCCGTGTCGGGCGGCAAGCCGTCGAAGACGCTGACGCTGCATCGCGGCATCTATGCGCGCAACGCCGAAGCGAACGGCATCGTCCACACGCATTCGACGCACCTCGTCGCGCTGACGCTCGCGGGCGTGTGGCGCGACACCGACGTGCTGCCGCCGATCACGCCGTACTACGTGATGAAGGTCGGCCACATTCCGCTGATCCGCTACCGCCGCCCGGGCGACCCCGACGTCGCGGCCGAAGTCGCGGCGCTCGCCGACCGCGTGCGCGGCGTCCTGCTCGATCGCCTCGGCCCGGTGATGTGGGGGCCGTCGGTGTCGCACGCGTCGTACGCGCTCGAAGAGCTCGAGGAAACCGCACGGCTGTGGCTCATGACGAACCCGAAGCCCGAGCCGCTGCCCGATGCGGCGCTCGACGAACTGCGCGCCGCGTTCGGCGCGCGCTGGTAGCACGCGAATCGCATGCCCGCCGTGTGCGCGGGCCCTTCCGTCAGCACACACCTACGACCGGCAGCGTACGCGCCGCCGGCACTTGCCACCTTTGGAGACGACGATGACTGCACTCGACGCGGCTGCGGGCCGCTCGCCCGCCGCGGCCGCCAGCCCGGCCGAACTCGACCTGACCTACAAGAAAGTGTTCTGGCGCATCGTGCCGTTCCTGATGCTCTGCTACGTGGTCGCGTATCTCGACCGCGTCAACGTCGGCTTCGCGAAGCTGCAGATGTCGCAGGACCTCGCCTTCAGCGAGACGGTGTTCGGCCTCGGCGCCGGCATCTTCTTCCTCGGCTACTTCCTGTTCGAGCTGCCGAGCAACATGTTGATGCACCGGATCGGCGCGCGCATCTGGATCGCGCGGATCATGATCACGTGGGGGCTGCTGTCCGCCATGTTCGCGTTCGTGAAGACGCCGACGCAGTTCTACGTGCTGCGCTTCCTGCTCGGTCTCGCCGAAGCGGGCTTCTATCCGGGCGTGATCCTCTATCTGACGTACTGGTTCCCGTCGCATCGCCGCGCGAAGATCATCGCGGTGTTCATGTCGGCGATTCCGGTGTCGGGCATCTTCGGCAACCCGCTGTCGGGCTGGATCATGGAGGCGTTTCACGGCGGCTCGGGCTTCCACGGCTGGCAGTGGATGTTCATGATCGAAGCCGTGCCGGCCGTGCTGGTCGGCATCGTGACGATCCTCTATCTCGACAACAACATTCGCAGCGCGAAGTGGCTGAACGAGCGCGAAAAGCAGCTCCTCGAAGACGAGATCGCCGCGCAGCCGCAGGAACAGCAGAAGCACGGCCATTCGCTGAAGGCCGTGTTCGCCGACCCGCGCATGTGGTGGATGTCGCTGATCTACTTCGCGTTCGTCACCGGCCAGTACGGGCTCACGTTCTGGATGCCGACGCTCGTCAAGTCCACCGGCATCACGGACACGCTGCAGGTCGGCCTGCTGTCCGCGATTCCGTTCGTCGTCGCGATCGTCGTGATGAACCTGTTCGGCCACAGCGCGGACAAGCGCCGCGAGCGCCGCTGGCACCTGATCGTGCCGGCGCTGATGGGCGCCGTCGGCTTTGCGGTCGCCGCGTCGTACTCGCACAATACGGCGGTGTCGATCGTGTTCCTGTCGATCGCGGCGGGCGGCGTGCTGACCTGCGCACCGCTGTTCTGGTCGCTGCCCACCGCGTTCCTCGCGGGCAGCGCGGCCGCCGCCGGCATCGCGATCATCAACTCGGTCGGCAACCTCGCCGGCTTCGCGAGCCCGTACGTGATCGGCTATCTGAAGGACCTCACGCACAGCACGTCGTCGGGCATGTACGTGCTCGCCGCGATGCTCGTGATCGGCGCGTTCGCCGTGTGGCTCACGCCCGCGAAACTCGTGAACCGCTGATCGGCCACCGTTCGATGCGGGGCGTCGCGCCCCGCCCCATTCATTCACAGGATCCGCTGCCATGCCACGCTTCGCCGCCAACCTCTCGATGATGTACAACGAGCACGCGTTCCTCGAACGCTTCGCCGCCGCCGCGTACGACGGCTTCAAGGCCGTCGAGTACCTGTTCCCGTACGACTTCGCGGCCGAGGACATCCGCGCGCGCCTCGACGCGCACGGCCTCGAGCAGGCGCTGTTCAACGCGCCGCCCGGCGACTGGGCGGCCGGCGAGCGCGGCATCGCATCGCTGCCGGGCCGCGAGGACGAGTTCCGGCGCAGCATCGACCGTGCGCTCGACTACGCGCGCGTGCTCGGCAACAAGAAGCTGCACGTGATGGCCGGCCTCGTCGCGCCCGGCGCCGATCGGGCGCGCCATCGCGACACGTACGTCGCCAATCTGCGTCACGCGGCGCAGGCGGCGGCCGCGCACGGCATCACGGTGCTGATCGAGCCGATCAACCAGCGCGACATGCCCGGCTATTTCCTGAGCCGCCAGGACGATGCGCACGCGATCTGCTCGGAAGTCGGCGCACCGAACCTGAAGGTGCAGTTCGACTGCTACCACTGCCAGATCGTCGAAGGCGATCTCGCGATGAAGCTCAAGCGCGACTTCGCGGGTATCGGCCACATCCAGATCGCGGGCGTGCCCGAGCGGCACGAACCCGATCTCGGCGAACTGAACTACCCGTATCTGTTCGAGCTGATCGACGCGCTCGGCTACGACGGCTGGATCGGCTGCGAGTATCGGCCGAAGGCCGGCACGTCGGCCGGCCTCGGCTGGCTCGAACCGTACCTGTAATTCGCGTATCTCACGTATTCCTGCGAGGGCAACCAACATGAAAGTACTGATCACCGGCGGCGCCGGCTTTCTCGGCCAGCGGCTCGCGCGCAAGCTGCTCGAGCGCGGCGAACTGACCGGCCCCGACGGCCGGCCGGAAAAGCTCGACGAGCTGGTGCTGCTCGACGTCGTCGCCGGCAGCGACTTCGGCGACGCGCGCGTGAGCGCGATCGTCGGCGACATCGCCGATCGCGCCGTGCTCGAGCGCGCGATCGACACACAAACGGGCGCGATCTTCCATCTCGCGGCGATCGTCAGCGGGCAAGCCGAAGCCGACTTCGATCTCGGCATGCGCATCAACCTCGATGCGTCGCGCACGTTGCTCGAAGTGTGCCGCGCGCGCGGGCATCGGCCGCGTCTCGTGTTCACGAGCTCGGTCGCCGTGTACGGCGGCATGCTGCCGGACGTCGTGCAGGACGATACCGCGCTGAATCCGCAATCGTCGTACGGCGCGCAGAAGGCGATCGCCGAGCTGCTGCTGTGCGACTACGCGCGACGCGGGTTCGTCGACGGCCGCGTGCTGCGTCTGCCGACCATCAGCGTGCGGCCCGGCCGGCCGAACGCGGCGGCTTCGTCGTTTGCGAGCGGGATCATTCGCGAGCCGCTGAACGGCGAGGAAAGCGTCTGCCCGGTGCCGGGCTCGACGCGGCTGTGGCTGCTGTCGCCGCGCGCGGCGATCGACGCGCTGGTCGCCGGTTGCGAGCTCGATGCCGCGCAACTCGGCAACAAGCGCGTGATCAACCTGCCCGGCATTTCGGTGTCGGTCGACGAGATGATCGCGGCGCTGCGCGAAGTGGCCGGCGACGAAGTCGTGAAGCGGATCCGTCATGTGCCGGACGAACGCGTCGAGAAGATCGTCGGCAGCTGGCCCGGCCGCTGGGACACGACGCGCGCGCATGCGCTCGGTCTGAAAGGCGATGCATCGTTCGCGGACGTGATTCGCAGCTATATCGACGACGAACGGCGCTGAGGGTGTGGCGCTTCGGCGCCGTGGTGCGCGGTGCGCGGCACGGCCCGAAGCGCATGCGCGGCCCACGCACATCGCACGCGCGGCCGCGACATGCGGGCGGCCGATGCGCAGCCCGCACACAGGAACGCGCTAGTTCGTCATCCGTGCGGGCGCGCCGACACCGTCGTCGGCCGACGCGGCGATCCGTCGTTGCGTCTCGCCCTGGGCCTGCGCCTGAACCGCGAGCTTCGCCTCGGCCGCCTGAATATCGGCGGGATAGGTGCCGTCGTCGCCTCTCGACGGATCGTAGCCGGCTGCTTCGAGACGTATCAATTCGTCGCGCACCTGGGCGCGCGTCAACGGCGCGGTCGGCTGCGCGAAGGCGGACTGAACGACGACGGTAGCCGTCGTCGTCAAAAGAGCGATCAAGGTTTTCATCGTGAACTCCTCAGGTTTTGCGTGACGCGCATCCGCTCGGGAATGCGCGTCTCATGTGCGCACGTGCCGCATCAGCTGCCGAAGTAAAGCGTGCAGAAACTTTCGGGACCGACACACGCCGCCGGCCGCTTGCCCGCCGGCAGCGCCGAAGGGCCGCCCGCTTCCGACGCGGCCGCGGCATCGCCGCCGATCGCCGTATCGCCGTTCGCTTCCGGCATCCGTGCGGTCGGCGCCATCGATTGCACGCCATCCGCGTCGCGCGCGAGCTGCGCGACCTGCATACGCATCGGCGACTGCGCGCGCGCCGGCGTCACCCCACTCGCGATCGCACCGGCCGCGACGAGCGCGACGATCCATCCATCCGTGTTCATGTTCCGCTCCTTCAGAAGTCGACGAGACGACGTGCTGCATCCGTACGACGGCGGAGCGTGGCCGTTTATTCCCGCGCCGCACGCTCGGCGCGCACGATGCGGTGCCATCCTGTTTTTTCGCTGCGGCACGCGGCCGCTGTCATTCATTCGTCAGCCGGCGTAACCTGACGTAACCGTCCCCTTGCGCGTCTGGGGCAGACTGACGGCACTTCGTGGAGCGCCGCTCGAACATGTCCGTTGCCTACGACTACGCTGCCGGCCTGCTGCGCCGGCTATACGACCGCCACATCGACGGCGGCGCGGTGCTCGACGCGTCGGCCTTCCCCGACGCCGACCGTTTCGTGCGCGCGTGGCGCGCGATCCGCGCGGAAGCGCTCGCGGTCGCGCGCGACCTGCCGCGCATTCCGCGCTTCCACGAGATCATGCGCGAGCAGCACGACATCTCGGCCAACGATGCGCGCGACTGGCGGATGTTCATCATGCAGGCCTACGGGCAGCCGTTTCCGCGCAACCTGTCGCGCTGCCCGACCGTCGCGTCGATCGTCGCGACGTCGCCGGACGTGCTGTCCGCGTCGCTGTCGTTCCTCGCACCGGGCAAGCACATTCCGCCGCATCGCGGGCCGTTTCGCGGGATCCTGCGCGGCTATCTGGTGCTGTCGATGCCGCGTCGCGCGGACGGCACGCCGGCCGCCGTGCTGAAGGTCGACGGCCGCGAATACCGGCTCGACGAAGGCCGCTTCCTGCTGTGGGACGACACGTTCGAGCACGAGGTATGGAACGACAGCGACGAGGTGCGGATCGTGCTGCTGCTCGACATTCGCCGGCGCGACATGCCGCGCATGCTGAGGTGGTTGTCGAATGCGGTGATCGGCATCGTGCGGCTCGGGATACGGCTGCGTGGCGGGTCGATTCCGGTGTAGCGTGTCGTGCGACGTGAGATGCTTTCTCGGCAGCGCCACACGACCATGCAGAAAACGCAGAGCGGCGTGGCGAATCTGCCGCTTTGTCGGCATCCGCGCATCGCTATCGTGGTGCGCACGCGTGCTTCACCCCGAACGCAGCGCGACTCGTCGCCACACAACGGAGAACACGAATGGCCCCGTCGCCCGCTTCCACCTACGCGCGCCAGATCGGCGCCTATCTGCAAGCGCTCGAACGCGGCGACGTCGCCGCCATCTGCGCGCTGTTCGCGCCCGATGCGCAGATTTATTCGCCCTTTCTCGGCTGGATGGCGCCCGCGCCGTTCTTCGAGAAGGTCGCGGCGGCGTCCGGGCAGAGCCGCATCACGCCGATCGACATCTGCGTAAGCACCACCGGCGCCCGTCGCGCGACCGGCTATTTCGTCTATGACTGGGGACTGAAGGACGGCTCGGTCGTCACGTTCGAATGCGTCGACGTATTCGAATTCGACGAAGCGGGGTTGATCGAGCGGATGAAAATCGTCTACGACACCCATCCGGTGCGCGACGCGGTCGGCGACAAGTACGCGTAAGCGTACGCCCGCGGCCCGCGTGCGATGCTGCATCGCAATGCGGTCGCGCCAAACCGATCGCCTACACTACAGAACCGGCGCAGCCGTCGCGCCGTCCGCCCCACTTTCCGGTGTCCCGTCATGGCGCATCTGTTCTTCGCCGCGTCGATCCAGCGGCATATCGAGACGCCCGAGCGCGACGTCGACGCGCGTTCGCTCGGCGAAGCGCTCGACGCGGTGTTCCGCGAGCAGCCGCGACTGCGCGGCTATATCGTCGACGATCAGGGCGCGCTGCGTAAGCATCTCGCGGTGTTCATCGACGGCCGGCCGATCCGCGACCGGCAGCGGCTGTCCGACGCGCTCGCCGCGGACAGCCGCGTGTACGTCGTGCAGGCGCTGTCGGGCGGCTGACGTCCGCCGCGCAGAACGAACGACGAAACGAACGACGCGGCGCCGCCATGCAGCGCGCGCCGGTCAACAGGAGACATCGATGAACGACCGTTTGCTTGTCGCGACCCGCAAGGGCCTGTTCGTGCTGCATGCGGACGGCAACGGCCGCTGGACGCTCGGCGATCCGCACTTCGCCGGCGAACCGGTCGGCATGACGCTTGCCGATCCGCGCGACGGCACGCTCTATGCGGCACTCAATCTCGGTCACTTCGGCGTCAAGCTGCATCGTCGCCGTGCTGGCGCGGCCGAATGGGAAGAATGCGCGGTGCCCGTCTATCCGCCGCAGCCGACCGACGCACCGCGCCCGAACGGCGATGCGCATGCGAGCGCCGCCGCCGATCCGGACGGCGACGCGGCATCGCCCGCGCCGCCGCAGCCGCCGTGGACGCTTCAGCAGATCTGGTCGCTCGAAGCCGGCGGCGCCGACGAACCGGGCGTGCTGTGGGCCGGCACGATTCCCGGCGGCCTGTTCCGCTCCGACGACGGCGGCGACTCGTGGGTGCTGAACCGCGCGCTGTGGGACCGCCCCGAGCGCCCCGAATGGTTCGGCGGCGGCTACGACGCGCCCGGCATTCATTCGGTGATGGTCGACCCGCGCGACAGCCGTCACGTGACGGTCGGCATTTCGTGCGGCGGCGTCTGGCAGACCGACGATGGCGGCGCGAGCTGGCGCGTCACCGCGGACGGGATGGAAGCCGACTACATGCCGCCCGAACGGCGCGGCGAACCGAACGTGCAGGACCCGCACCGCGTCGTCCAGTGCGCGGCCGCGCCCGACGTGCTGTGGGCGCAGCATCACTGCGCGATCTTCCGCTCGACCGACGGCGGCGCGCGCTGGCAGCGCATCGAAGCGCAGCCGTCGAGCTTCGGCTTCGCCGTCGCCGTGCATCCGCACGATCCGGACACGGCGTGGTTCGTGCCGGCCGTCAAGGATGCGTGCCGGATTCCGGTGAACGGCGAATTCGTCGTCACGCGCACGCGCGACGGCGGCCGCAGTTTCGAGCGGCTGTCGAACGGCCTGCCGCCCGCGCCCGCGTACGACCTCGTGTACCGGCACGGGCTCGCCGTCGACGATTCGGGCACGCGGCTCGCGATGGCGTCGACGACCGGCGCGCTATGGACGTCCGACGACGGCGGCGATCGCTGGCAACTGGTGTCCGCGCATTTGCCGCCGGTCTATTGCGTGCGGTTCGCGTGACGGCGGCGACGACGTAGCGCCGCGCGCGATTGTCCCGACGAAAAAAACCCCGCGCAGGCGGCGTCGGCCGCCATACTCGCGGGGGTATCGCACGGCCGCTGCCCGGCGATGCCCGAGCAGCGGCGCGCGCCGCTTACTGCACGCCGAGATAGGCCTTCACGGCCGGCAGGCCGGGCTTGCCGTCGATCGTCGTCACGCCGGCGAGCCACTTGTCGAGCGACTGCGGATTCGCCTTCAGCCATTCCTTCGCGGCCTTGTTCGGGTCTTCCTTGTTCATGATCGGCACCATCACGTGGTTCTCGATCGACGTCGTGAACTGCAGGTTCGACACGAACTTCGCGACGTTCGGGCAGCGCTGCGCATAGTCGGGCGGCGTGGCCGTCAGCACCTTCGCCTCGCCGTAGTTCGGGCCGAACACGTCGTCGCCGCCGGTCAGATAGTCGATCTTCATCTGCACGTTCATCGGGTGCGGCTCCCAGCCGAGGAACACGATCCACTGCTTGTCGCGGATCGCGCGATTCACCTCGACGAGCATCCCCGCCTCGCTCGACTCGACGAGCTTGAACTTGCCGAGGCCGAACTGGTTCGTGTCGATCATCTTCTTGATCAGCGCGTTGCCGTCGTTGCCTGGCTCGATCCCGTAGATCTTGCCGTTCAGCTTGTCCGCGTATTTCTGGATGTCCTGGAACGACTTCAGGCCGCCCTGATAGACGTAGTCGGGCACCGCGAGCGTGTATTTCGCGCCGGTCAGGTTCGGCGTCGCGAGCACCTTGATCGTGCCGGCCTTCGTGAACGGCTGGATGATCGGGTCCATCGTCGGCGACCAGTAGCCGAGGAACACGTCGATCTGCTTGCTCTTGATGCCCGCGAACGTGATCGGCACCGACGCGATCGTTTTCGTCGGGTTGTAGCCGAGACCTTGCAGCATCGTCGACGCGAGGCCCGTGGTCGCCGCAATGTCGGACCAGCCGACGTCCGCGAACCGGACGTTCTTGCACACCGGCGGATCGGCCGCGTAGACGGCCGATACCGGCGCGGCGGCGATCCCGACGCCACATGCCGCTGCGATCAATAGGCGCTTCATCTGTCTTCTCCTCAAAGTGATGCTGTTTGCACGAGTGCGGGATCGTTGATGGACACTGCGCGCCGCGATCCCGGCGGCGTCGCGGATGGTGTTGAAGCCGTCAGCGGCCGGGCAGCCGGCGCTCGTAGCTCGGCGCGTGGCCGAACTGCGCGCGATAGGCCTTGCTGAAGTGGCACGGCGAATGAAAGCCGCACACGGTCGTCACGCGCGCGATCGACGCGTCGGTCGTGCGCAGCAGATCGCGCGCGCGCTTCAGTCGCAGCGTCAGGTAATAGTGCGTCGGCGACACGTTCAGATACACCTTGAACATGCGCTGCAGATGCCGCTGCGACAACCGCACGAGCCGCGCGAGCTCCTCGAGCGACAGCGGTTCCTCGATGTTCGCCTCCATCAGCCGCACGACCTCGATCAGCTCCGCGCGCGAGAAGCCGACGCGCGCATCGACCGGAATCGGCTGCGTATCCGTCGAGCTGCGGATGCGTTCGAGGATGAACTGCTCGGACACCTGCGCGGCGAGCTGCTGCCCGAAACGCATGCCGACGAGGTTCAGCATCAGGTCGAGCGGCGCGGTGCCGCCGGTACAGGTGAGCCGGTCGCGATCGACGACGAACAGCTCGTCCGCGAAGCCGACCTGCGGAAACTCGGTATGCAGCGCCGACAGGTTTTCCCAGTGCACGGTGCAGCGGTAGCCGTCGAGCAGCCCGCTCGACATCAGCGCATAGGCGCCGGTGCAGATGCCGCCGAGCGGCAGCCCGCGTTCGGCGAGCGCGGCGAGCGTGTCGCGCGCGACGTCGTCGACGACGTCGCGGATGCGAATGCCGCCGCACACGATCATCACGTCGGGCAGGCGCGTGTAGTCGAGCGCCTGCGTGGGCCGCACCGCGATGCCGTTGCTCGCGTGCACGGGCGCGCCGTCGAGCGAATAGATCGACCAGCGGTAGTGATCCTCGCGCGCGACGTAGTTCGCCATCCGCAGCACTTCGACCGCGCTCGAGAACGCGATCATCGAGAAGTTCGGCAGCGTCAGGAAACCGAAGTGTGCGAGGGACGAAACCGGTGAAACGCAGGCGGCGGGCGCGACAGCGGCGGCGGACGTCACATCGCTCTCCTATCGAGAGGTTGCACGAAACCTGCCCCGCGGCGCGAACCGCGGGAGCAGGAACTGGACGAGGGAAAGGCGGCGGGACGAGGCGCCCGCCGCCGGGCGATCAGGCTTGCGCGGGCGCGGCCTTCACGCGAAACAGTTGCTTGAGACCGGCGAACAGCGGTGCCCGCGCGGCGCCCGGCGCACGGCCGAAGCTTTCGGTGATGCGGTCGAGAATGATCGCGAGCAGCACGACCGACAGACCGCTTTCGAAGCCGAGGCCGATGTCCAGACGCTGAATGCTCGCGAGCACGTCGTTGCCGAGGCCGCCCGCGCCGACCATCGACGCGATGATCACCATCGACAGCGCCATCATGATCGTCTGGTTCACGCCCTGCATGATCGACGGCAGCGCGTTCGGGAACTGCACCTTGTAGAGCAGCTGCCACGGCGTGCAGCCGAATGCCTGGCCGGCTTCGACGATCTCGCGGTTCACGTGGCGGATGCCGAGGCTCGTCAGACGCACGGCCGGCGGCATCGCGAAGATCACCGTCGAGAGGATCCCCGGCACGCGGCCGAGACCGAACAGCATCGCGGCCGGAATCAGGTAGACGAAGGCGGGCATCGTCTGCATCAGGTCGAGGATCGGACGCACGATGGCGGCGACCCACTTGCTCTTCGCGGCCCAGATGCCGAGCGGAATGCCGAGCGCGAGGCTGATGATCGTCGACGACAGCGTGAGACCCAGCGTGATCACCGTCTGATCCCAGAAGCCGGTCGCGAAGATCAGCAGCAGCGACAAGGTGGTGAACAGCGCGAAGCGCCAGCCCACGCGCCACAGCCCGATGCCGATGAAGAACGCCATCATCAGCCACATCGGCACGGCCTGCAGCCCGTGCTCGATCAGTGCGGCCAGCCCTTCGATCGCGCGACCGACCGCATCGAACGTCGCGGCATCATGGTCGAGCAGGTAATGAACGGACTGGTCGACCCAACTACCGAGCGGAATCATTTCAGACATGGGAGCCTCGCGAACGCGTGATGGCCTTCAGGATGAGCGCGCGGTCGACCGAACCGCAGTAGCAGCCGTCGTCGTCGACGACGGGCAATGCGTTCGGGCTCGCGACCACGCGCGCGACGACGTGCTCGAGCGACGCGTCGCGGCGGATGCTTTCGATCGGACGCAGCGCCGGCGTGGTGCTGCCGATCGCGTCGCGCGTGACGAAGCCGCGGATCTTGCGTTCGGCGTCGAGCACGAATGCATATTCGGCGCTGCCGTTCAGCGATGCGGCGACGTTGGCCGCGTCGAACTTCGACACGAGGGGCACGGCGCCCGTCTGCATCAGGTCGCCGGCCGTCAGGTAGCGGCTCGTGTCGATGCCGTCGAAGAACGCGCGTACGTAGTCGTCGGCCGGGTTCGCGATGATGTCCTGCGGCGTGCCGACCTGCACGAGCCGGCCGCCTTCCATGATCGCGATGCGGTTGCCGATGCGCAGCGCTTCCTCCAGATCGTGCGACACGAACATGATCGTGCGGCGCTGTTCCTTCTGCAGCTGAAGCAGCACGTCCTGCATTTCGCGGCGCTTGAGCGGATCGAGCGCGGAGAACGCCTCGTCCATGATCATCAGCGACGGGTTCACGGCCAGTGCGCGGGCAAGGCCCACGCGCTGCTGCATCCCGCCCGACAGCTCGGAGGGCAGCTTGTGCGAGAACGGTGCGAGGCCGACCTGCTCGAGCACCTCCATCGCGCGCCGTTCGCGCTCCTTCCTCGCCATGCCGGCGACCTCGAGGCCGAACGCGGCGTTCGACAGCACGGTGCGGTGCGGCATCAGCGCGAACGACTGGAACACCATGCTCATGTCCTTGCGGCGCAGCGCGGTGAGCGCCGAGCGGCGCGCCGACGCGACGTCGAGCCCGTCGATCAGCACCTTGCCGGCGCTCGGATCGACCAGCCGGTTCACGAGGCGGATCAGCGTGGATTTGCCGGAGCCGGACAGGCCCATCAGCACGAAAATTTCGCCTTCCTGCACGTCGAACGATACGTTATGCACGCCGACAACCTGGCCCGTGCGCTTCAGTACCTCGTCCTTCGTCGCACCGGCAGCGAGCATGTCGAGCGCCTGCTGCGGGTTGCTTCCAAACACCTTGCACAGACCTTCGACTACGACCTTGGGGGCATCCATCGAAACCTTCTCCTCGTGTAGCGGGGACTCACGCGTGTCACAGCGTGCCTACATAGTTGCCAGAAAAAACCCGGGCCTGCCGACGAATTACGACAAACGCTTGCGCAAATACGACACGGCCCGCGGCCGCGCCGGGCCTCGCGCCAGGCGGCGCGGCGTCCGAATGCGGCGATGCAAAACGCGCTGCGCCAGCAGCGACGGGCGATCGCGTACGCGCTTGTGCGCAGCAGCGCACGATTCGTCTGACGACGTTTTGCAACTGGCGCGTTCGCCCGAACGTCGCTTTACGACAATTTCACGTCCGATCGGCCGTATCCGCGGATAAAAGCATGACCGTGCAAAAAGGCCGCGCGCGCGTCGCGGCCGGCGCGGCAATCGCGGGTGGCCGCTGTGATACATTCCGGGCAAACCCGCGGGCCGCCATGACGGCGCGAACGCTTCGGGCCGTGAAGTCCGTTCGTACGGCGATGCGTGCGTCCGCGATACGCGCGCCGCTCAGGCGCGGCTGCGGCGCGATCGCCGCGACGCAACGAGCGCACGCAGCACGCCGCATGCCGGTTCGCCTGCCGGATGCAGCATACCGCCTCGATCCGCATGCGTAGCGATCGAAGGACGATAACGATATGAGAGAGGGAACGAGGCGATGAACTGGGCCTTTGCCGCAATCGGCTTCATCGTGGGCGGCATCGTCGCCCTGATCGAGAACGTGTCGCTCGAAACCGGCGCGCTGCTCGGCGCGGCCGCCGGCTTCTATCTGAGTCACCTGATGAAACGGCGCGGTCGCGACGATCGCGCCGCCGCCGCGCCCGAGCACTTCGGCGCGCACCACGCGCAACCGCCTGCCTCGACGCTCGCCGAGCGCGTCGCGCGCCTCGAAGCCACCGTCGATACGCTCACGCGCGAGCTCACGTCGTTGCGCGAACAACTTTCCGGTGCGAAGGCGAGCGCGCCATTGGAGCGCTTCGAAGATGCGGCGCCGGCCGGGTCGTCCACTGCATCGCCTTCCGAAGCGGACGACGTCGCACCCGTCTCGCCGTCGCCGACCATCGCCGCAACGCCGATCACCGCGGCCGCGCAAAGCACGCGCGCGCAAACCGTTGCGCACGCACCCGCTCCTGCCTCTGCCCTGACTACCGAGCGTGCCGCGAGTGCCGCAACGCAGCCCGACCGCACCGCCGCGACGCCGACGCCTCGCGAACCGGGCCTCGCCGCCCGCGCGCTTCAGGCCGCGCGCGACTGGCTGTTCGGCGGCAATACGGTCGTGCGCGTGGGGATCGTCGTGCTGTTCTTCGGCGTCGCGTTCCTGCTCAAGTACGCGGCCGACAACGATCTGCTGCCGATCGAATTCCGCCTCGCCGGCACCGCGCTCGCGGCGACCGTGCTGCTCGCGCTCGGCTGGCGGCTGCGCGCACGCCGCGCCGCTTACGGGCTCGTGCTGCAGGGCGGCGGCGTCGGCCTGCTGTATCTGACCGTGTTCGCCGCGACGAAGCGCTACGAGTTGTTGCCCGTCGGCGCCGCCTTTGCGCTGATGGTCGCGATCTGCGCGCTGAGCGCGTTCCTCGCGATCCGGCAGAACGCCATGTCGCTCGCGACGATGGGCAGCGCGGGCGGCTTTCTCGCGCCCGTGCTGCTGTCGACGGGGCACGGCAGCCATGTCGCGCTGTTCGGCTACTACGCGCTGCTGAACGCGGGCATCTTCGCGATCGCGTGGTTCAAGGCGTGGCGTCCGCTGAACCTGCTCGGCTTCGTGTTCACGTTCACGATCGGCTCGCTATGGGGCGCGATGTCGTACCGCCCCGCGCTGTTCGCCAGCACCGAGCCGTTTCTCGTGCTGTTCTTCCTCATGTATGTCGGCATCGCGTTGCTGTATGCGGTGCGGCGCGAACTTGCGCTGCGGCACTACGTGGACGGCACGCTCGTGTTCGGCACGCCGCTCGTCACGACCGCGCTGCAGGCGGCGCTCGTCGCGGACGTTCCGTTCGCGCTCGCGTGGAGCGCCGTCGCGTTGTCGGCGTTCTACGTCGCGGTTGCCGCATGGCTCGCGCCGCGGCGCGCGCGGCTCGGGCTGCTGTTCGAATCGATGCTCGCGCTCGCCGTGATCTTCGCGACGCTCGCGGTGCCGCTCGCGTTCTCCGGCCCGACGACGAGTTCCGCCTGGGCGCTCGAAGGTGCGGCGCTCGTCTGGCTCGCGGTACGCGAGAAACGCATCGTGCGGTTCGCCTTCGGCTTGCTGATGCAGCTCGCGGCAGCCGGCGCGCTGTGCGTGGGCCTGCTCGTCCGCGACGATGCCGCTGCGTTGCCCGTGCTGAACAGCGTGTATGTCGCCATGCTGCTGATCGCGCTCGCCGGCGTGTTCACCGGCTGGTGGCTGCACGGCCGCGACGATGCGCGTGCGTGGCACGCGTGGATGCCGGCGATCGGCATCGCGGCGGCCGCGTGGGGACTGCTGTGGTGGATCGGCGGCGGCGTGCATGAGATCCTCGCGTACGCCGCGCGCCTCGTCGATCCGCATCGCGATCGCTTCGTCGTCGATGCGATCGTGCTGTTCGCGGCCGGCACGGCATCGCTCGCGCATATTCTCCGTCGCCGGCTCGCATGGCCGATCGCCGAGTGGCCCGCACTCGCGCTCGCGCCGGCCCTCGCGCTGCTCGCGGTGTACGCGTACGCGCTGTACGAAGCGCCGCTGTCCGGGATCGGCGCGCTTGCGTGGCCGATCGCCGTGATCGCATGCTACGTGCTGCTGTGGCGCGAGTCGCGCGGCGCAGTGAACGGCGATCCGGCCACCGCCTCGGCGCCCGATCGCATCGTGCGCGCGCAGACGTGTGCGATCGCGCCGCTGCATACGCTGATGTTCTGGACGCTGTGCGGACTGTGCGCGCTGGAAGGGTTCTGGCGCCTGCGCGCGTTCGTGCCCGAAGGCGCATGGAGCTGGAGCGCGTGGGCATACGGCTTCGGTGCACTGCTGCTGCTCGTCGCGGGACCCGGCGCGCGGCTGCGCTGGCCGGTCGCCGCCTTTGCGCGTGCGTATCAGATCGGCGGCGCCACGCCGCTCGCCGCGCTGCTGTGGCTCTGGAGCATCGCGAGCGTGACGAGCGACGGCGACGCCGCGCCGCTGTTCTGGCTGCCGCTGCTCAATCCGCTCGACGTCGCGCAAGGCGTCGCGTTCGCGGCCGTCGCCGTATGGCTGCGCCGGCTGACGGCGCTCGGCATCGCGTGGCGCTCACGCGCCGTCGACTATGCGATCGGGGCGACCGTGTTCCTGTGGTTCAACGCGCTGCTGCTGCGCACGCTGCATCACTGGACCGGCGTGCGCTACGCGCCCGGCCCGATGGTCGAGTCGATGCGCGTGCAGGCCTCGGTCTCCGTGTACTGGACGCTCTGCGCGCTCGCGACGATGATCTGGGCGACGCGTCGCGGACGGCGCCCGCTCTGGTTCGTCGGCGCGGCGCTGCTCGCGCTGACGGTCGTCAAACTGTTCGTGTTCGATCTGTCGCACGTGACGGGCATCGAACGCATCGTGTCGTTCATCGGCATCGGCGTGCTGCTGCTGTTGATCGGCTATTTCTCGCCGCTGCCGCCGAAGGCCGCGGCCCATCGGGAAGACACGCGATGAAACCGTTCGCCGCCCTGCTTGCGCTGAGTCTGTCGACGTCGTTCGCGACGGCCGACACCGCGACGCCCGCCGAACGCGTCGCACACCGGTTTGCGCTCGACCTCGACGGCAGCGCCGCGTACTACCAGCTCACGGTGCCGCAGGCCGTCTATGCGGCGAGCCGGCGCGACGATCTCGGCGACGTACGCGTGTTCAACGGCGCGGACGAGCCCGTCCCGTATGCGCTCGACGCACGCGCGGCCGCGGCGCCGGCCGCGCCGCCGTCGCGGGCGCCCGTGCACTGGTTCGCGCTGCCGCCGTCGCGCACAGCGCGCGACAGCGCACCGCTCGGCGTGTCGGTCGGCCCCGACGGTGCGCTGCGCGCGGCCGTCGCGGCGCCGGCTCCCGCCAAGCGCGGCGGCGATCTGGTCGATCTGTCGCATGCGGACGGCGAGCCCGATGCGTTGCTCGTGCATCTGCGCGACGACAGCTATCAGGGGCGCGTCGCCGTCGATACGAGCGACGATCTGCGGACGTGGCGTCCGCTCGGCGAGACGCAGCTGCTGAAGGTCGGCACGGGCGCGGATCTGCTCGTGCAGGAGCGCATCGCGCTCGACGGCGCGCGGCCGCGCTATCTGCGGCTCAACTGGCTCGACGGCGCGCCGGAGATCGCGTCGATCGACGTCGAAACGCGCCCGTCCGATCCGTCCGCGACGGATGCCGCGGCGGTGCCGCGCCAATGGCGCAACGCGGTGCACGTGCAGGCCGACGACGTGCGCGGCGCGTACCGCTTCGATACCGACGGCGCGTATCCGGTCGACCGCGTGCGCATCGATCTGCCGCAGCCGAACACCGTCGCGCGCGCGACGCTGCAAAGCCGCGCGACGCCGCAGGCACCCTGGCGCGATGTCGCGACTGCCGTGCTGTTCCGGCTGCAGCGCAACGGCGGCGAGCAGCGCAATCCGCCGCTGACGTTCGCCGCGAATACCGATCGCGCATGGCGGCTCGTCGTCGACATGCGCAACGGCGGGCTCGGCGGCGGGCAGCCGACGATCGCGGTCGGCTGGCATCCGGCGGTACTGACGTTCGTCGCGCGCGGCGCGCCGCCGTTTACGCTCGGCGTCGGCAATGCGTCGCTCGCGTCGACCGCCGTGACGCGCGACGCGCTGCTGGTCGGGCTGGCACCGGAGGTCCGGCCCGCGCGCGTCGGCGCGGCGCTGCCAGTGGCCGAGCCGCCGCCGGCACCTGTCGACATCGATACCGACGCGACGCGCCGCTACGTACTGTGGGGCGCGCTGATCGTCGCTGTTGCGATGCTCGGCGCGATCGCATGGCGTCTCGCGCGCGGCAACGGCTCGGGCACCGGCGACGACAGCCGCGACACCAGCGATATGCGCAACGGCGGCAACTAGGGAAACGCTGATTTATTCGGCTCGGCGGTCATCGCAGACGTAGCCGA